>JAICPX010000382.1 GCA_025929635.1 Chitinophagaceae bacterium | reverse complement strand
GGCACGGAGGTCCGACATCCTGGCGCCGAAGCCCTCCTTGCGCATCGAGTCATGCGTCTCGAGCAGTTGCGCAGTGACGCGGTTCAGCTCGTTCTGCGCCTGCCCGATCGAGACGCCTGCCTTCAGCCGCGCGATCACTTCGAAGTTGTGCGCGTCGGACAGCGCCGGGCCGGGCGTGAAGGGCCCGATGATGATGCCGCCGAGGACGTAGCCGATGATCAGCGGCTGCCGCGCCCACCACGCGAGCGCGCCGCCGACGACGGCGGCGACGAACACGAAGGCGAGGTCGCGGAACAAGACGGGATCGGTCATGAGGGGCCTAGGGTAGCAGGAACGCGCCCGGGCGCCGCCGCCGGATCGACCGAGAAATCGCTTGGAGGCGCCCCCGACCGGATCGACAATGAGGACGCCGCACCTGACGCGGCGCCCGTCACATGCGGTACGCGCTGATCTGCCCGATCGATCTGCATGTGGCAAGAGTGTCTAAAAAATTGGGATTATTAAAAAGAAAACAAGTTGATTGGATCGCAGCAGTTGAACTCACCGGTGCACTTCGTCAATTAGATAAAGAAGATCCTGTTAAATATGACTTTGCTTTATTTAACCTTGGAATTATTGAAAAATTTTAGAAGTTGAATAACCTTAGCCTTCCACGTAGTGTTTATCGTCGAATTCCTGTTTAAATGCTCTACAGTATGGATGAAGACAATATACCAGTTTGGGTTATACTTTTGCTCTATGAATGACGAACGAGCCTTGCAGGAAATTTCAACTGAATTGGGTCTTGTAGTAAAAGAAAATCCTATAGACATGCAAATGGTATATGATAGAATAAATGACCTGATAAATAATGATTTCCAAAAATTAGTTGCAATTCTTTACAGGATGGATGTAAATGAAACCAGGCTAAAGCAATTGCTAAAAGAAAATCCGGGAACTAACGCAGCGGTAATCATTGCCGAATTAATGATAGAGCGTCAGGCTCAGAAAATAAAGTCCAGACAGGCGCATAAACCGGATGCAAATATCAGTGATGATGAAAAATGGTGAGGAGAGAGTGATGTCCGAGGTCTGATGTCTGATGTATGATGTATGAATGAATCTATATGGAGGTGATATCCGACTTCCGACTTCAATCTTTCTTATCGAACATCAGTTCCTTCACCTTCTCCTTATCTTCTTTTTCATTCTTAAGATCGAACATCGTACCGAAGACATGGTCCCATATGGTGGAGCTTACGCCAAAACCGTTGTGTTCGTTTTTATAATGATGAAGATGATGATTACGCCAAAGCGGCTTCATCCATCTAAAAGGAGGGTTCCAGGCATGAATCGCATAGTGCATCGAGCCATACATGAGGTATCCAAAAAGAAAACCGGGGAAGAACATAAATGCGTAGCTACCCATGATCAAATACGTCAATCCAAACAATGTTGATGATATGATGATGCTGGGCAACGGCGGCATGAATAATCTTTGCCTGTCTCTTGGATAATGATGATGATTGCCATGAAGTGTGTACACAAACTTGGTTGCTCCAGGTGTTTTAGGCACCCAATGAAAAATAAAACGATGAGCTATATACTCAAAAAACGACCAGAAAAGCATGCCGCCAAAAAATACCAGTAAGATATTTTTTGTGCTGTAATGGTAAGTCGTTGCAGCGGTATAGATCAAAAAAGTCATGATTGGAATATACATCCCCCAGATGACTAAAGGATGAGCTTTTGTTAAGGCCTCTAAAAAATCACTTTTGAATAAACGGGCCTGGCCTTTATTATGAATTTTCTCGAAATGCATGGCGCAAAGATAAGGAAACGGGCATGTGCCTTAAGCGTTGAACCCGGTTGATTTTGATCAGTAATTAACTTTTAACACTCAGCCATATTTATTAATTTACAACAAGATAGCAAAGGAATGAAGTGTGACTCCCAAAAACTAAGTTTTGATCGCTTTACGGTAGAAGATTTTGTTTACCCGCCTTCTTTGTATATGCCACCCCATACTGATAAATTATCACGGATCAGTATTATTCTGGATGGGGAACTACAGGAATCTCACGGCTCGCAAAACATAACAGCCACGAGAGGTAGTCTTGTTATTAAACCGAATCACGTGGTTCATGAAAATATTTTTGGTAAAAAACCTGTCCGGTCAGTTTCTATAAGTTTTCATGATGAAGATTTGTTTGCCGAATATTTTAAGCACTGGCAGTGGATCAAACATCCTAAAATAATTGTATTAGGCATTCGTTTCTGGGCTGAAGCAAGAAAGATAAGGAACGAAGAAAAACTCTGCAATTGCTTTAAAGCGTTTCTTTCTGCTGTTGCAACTTTAAGACGTGAGTCGTGTAAACCAGTTTACTGGCTGGAAGACTTGAGAAGACTGATAGAAGATCTTTCGGACCCACAAAATATTAGTCAATTATCAGAAAAACTTTGTCTTCACCGCGTATATCTTTCGAGAACATTCAAGAAATATTATAGCTCATCGCCTGTTGAGTTCAGAAAATATGTAAAGATCTCCGCTGCTTTTTTTGATCTTGTACTTACCACCAAATCGCTTGCGGGCATCGCTTACGATTCAGGATTTTCTGACCAAAGCCACATGACCAGAGAGTTCATAAAATGTCTCGGTGATTCTCCTGCACAATTAAGGAAACTGGTGAAAAAGAATTAAAGGTTGCATTTGTTCAAGACCAGCACAGCATACAAACCTAAATTTGATTAAACTCACGCCATGAAAATAACAATGGGTCTTTGTGCTGCCCTGGTCATTTCCTGCTTGTCTCCTCAGGCCCAGACCAATGAAAACAGAGTTAAAGAATTCACGTCAAAATATGATGCCTATATACAACAGGTAGCAGACAAAATTCCCGAAATACCTGCGATTGCAGTTGTGGTGATTAAAGAGGATAAACCAATTTTTCTAAAAGTTTATGGCTGGGCAGATAAGGAGGCAGGAATAAAAGCAGACGAAAATACATTGTTCTATATTTCGTCAACTACAAAGCCGTTTGTTGCATTAACTGCTGCATTACTGGATAAAGAAGGATCCGTTAAACTAGCTGATCCTTTGATCAAATACAGTAAGGGAATTGCCATTAAGAATTCCATCCCTGAAAAAGTAACCATTCAAAATTTATTGACACACACCAGTGGTCTCCGGAATGAAGCACTGCAGTTTAGATTGGCCTATTCGGGCGAGGTAAATAGTAATGACATAGTAAGAGTGTTTGGAAATGCGACAACTTACATTGATTCAAACCATAACAAATATAGTTACACGAACCTGGGGTATAATATCTATGGCATTCTGCTGCAACAAACCCTTGGTGAAAAATGGCAGCATCTTTTACAGGAAAGAATATTCAGGCCGATGAATATGGATCATACGATAACTTATGCCTCAGCAGCACCAGGTAAAAAGCTGCAGATAGCCTATCCGTATATTTATACAGGTGAAAATGGATTAATAAAAAGTTGGTTGCCGAAAATAGATAATAACATGCATTCCGCGGGTGGTATACTAATAAGTATTGCTGACCTGGGTGCCTGGCTGAATATGAACATGAATAACGGTAAGTTAAATGGTAACCAAATCTTCCCCGCTGCGATCATAAAAAAATGCCACACAGGTTATACAAAAACGCAAAGGGAACTTCCACCCTTTACAGGTGAGGGTGAATATGGACTTGGATGGCAGATCGGCAATTACAAGAATGAAAAAGTGATTTACCATCATGGCGGGTACCCGGGTTATCATAATCACGCTTCCTTCTTCCCTGGTAGGAAAATCGCTGTGGCCGTTCTTGTAAATGAGTCAACAGTTGGTGCTGTTGCAGAACGGTTAATTGCTACTTACGCGTATGACTGGTGGTTTGGAATCGAAAATGTCGATGAAGAACATGTAAGAAAATTAGAAGAATTGGCAAAGGCCTGGGAAGTGGGAAAAAAATCCGAGCAGGACGGTGCCGCTACAAGGGTAAAAAGAAGTTCCCAGCTTTCTTTTCCGTTAGAAATTTATACCGGCAAATATGAAAACTCAAATTTTGGAACCCTGGAAATATATATTCAACGTGATTCACTTGTTGTAAAGCATGGAATTATGAAATCTGTTGCTACACCATTCACAGAAAAAGAAACTGTAAGAGTGGAACTAATACCGGGTTCAGGGCAGACATTGAAATTCATGATGAACGCAGAAGATACGGTAGAAGCCGCAATACTTGGCAACCGCGAGTTTAAGAAGATCAAATAATGTTAATCAGTCTTTAAAAGCTCGTCAACCCTTTTAAACTGATAACCTTTTTGCTTTAAATATTTTATCAGTTCAGGTAAACGATTATAGAATTTGTCAGTTCTGCCAGGGCCTGCACCGATATGCATCAACAAAATAAACCCGTTCAAACCTGCGGGCTTTGTTTTTTCATAATTGATAATAGAATTGTAAATGGTTTCGCTGCTGCGGTAATTTTTATCTTTTGATGTAGTGTAGTCTGCATGACTTAAGGTACCGGGTGTAAAATTGATCAGCTGCTTATTCAATTCTTTACACCATGATGAAATGGTATCGTTGTACCACTCATAAGGTGGTAGAAAATAATATTGAGATTTAGCTAAAGATGGAGGATCATCTGCCTCATCGCTAATATGACCTAACCTTTCCATGGTCCCTAATAGATCACCCACGAATTGTTCTTTATTGACCAATAAGCTATCTCGTTTGCTCCAGTCACAGTACAACAAATGATCCATTGAATGGTTACCAAGAAAGTT
>JAICPX010000569.1 GCA_025929635.1 Chitinophagaceae bacterium | reverse complement strand
GTATAATTGGTGACAGGCGCAACCATTGCATTGTATAAAGCGGTGGGCTGGTTGCCCGGATTGATCGGTGGAGGGTTAGCCCTGTTGGCCGATGTTTGTGATGATGGTGGCGGATTGACCTGGCCGACCTTGTATAGCCAGGTTCCTTTCAGATCGACAGTATCGTTGCCTGCAAAAATGCAATAAGGTTTATCAGGAACAAACCCACCCTTGGCTGAAGTATTGGTAACCCGAACAACAAAAATATTCTTACCAGTTTTTAACAGATCAGCAGGCACATTATATCTTCTTTGCGGATACATATAAGTTGTACTGCCAACTCTCTTTCCATTGATATATAATTCATCTGCGTCGACAATTCTTCCTAACCAAACCTTAGCAGCCTTGCCAGTCATTGACGCTGGTATATCAATTGCCTTTCTATACCAAACAACGCCATTCAGCTCTTTTAATCCCTGGTCTTCCCAATAACCCGGAATATTGATAGTCTTCCAGGCTTTAGGAAAATAAGTAGGGTCATACCATTTTACAGGTTCAGTCATTCCTTTATCCGTTAATTGAGATGATCTATTGGAATTCGATGGAAGTGCATTTCTCGCAAGACCATTCACATACGCGGTGTCTTTATTTTTCAGAATTGTTGCCCGTATCACAGAAAAATCCTTTAAGCCTTCCTCACTTGTCCATGCTTCGATAGGGGTACCACCAACACTTGCATTGATCAACCCGATCGGTACATGATATTTTTCATAGATCTTTTTTGCAAAAAAATACGCGACAGCCGAGAATGGTCTTACCTCGTCACCAACTGCCGATTTCCAAAAACCGGTTGGCAGATCATCCTGCGGGCCCTGGAGATTAGTAAGTGTCGGTATCCAGAAATGTCTTATCCGGGGATTATTGGCTTCTGCAATATCCTTTGCATAGGTCACATCATGAATATTCAATTGATGCACCATATTCGATTGACCACTGCAAAACCAAACATCACCGATCAAAATGTCCTTTAACAAGATCTTATTCCTGCCTGATATTTCCATGGTATAAGGACCGCCGGCTTTCATCGCGGGCAACTGAATTAACCATTTAGCATCAGGACCAGTTGTCACCTTATAATTTGTTCCATTGAATCTGATTTTGATCTTCTCATTTTTTGAAGCCCATCCCCAGATGTTGATCTTTGCATCTCTTTGAAGGATCATGCTATCACGAACAAGACGGGGAAGTCTTACCTGGGAATAAGCTTGTAAACCCAGTATAACTAAAACAACGCTTGTATAAATGACCCTGGCCATAATTAATTTCTCCATTGAAAGGCAAAATACTCACATTGCTCTTTGCCAATATTCCTTAGGTTATGCGGCACACCGGATGAAACAAAATACAGGTCACCTGCTGATGCTTTATAATATTTGCCATCGATAAACATCTCAACATTTCCACGTAACACCAGGATGATCTCTTCCTGCACATGTGTATGCGGCGCATGACTCACAGCGCCGGCGTTCAATGCTGTTGTATGCATTTCAAATTGGTTCAATTGGGATGTAGCCCTGTCAAAAAAATTCCTGCGGTATCCTTTACCGGTGTTTGATGTTTTCAAGTCATTCCAGTCAAGCATGAAGGAACCACCTTCTTGTTTTGCTCTTTCATTGTTCACCGGTAATTTGCCTTTGTATTTTAGAATGTAATAGGTGGCTTGTGTATTGCCTGCATTTTCAATTCCGTGTTCATCACCCGGAATTGCAAATCCAATACTGCCCGGGCCAAGAATCTTACTGGTTCCTGCAATGGTGATATTTACCTGTCCTTCTTTTACGATTATCAGTTCTTCCTGGTCATCATGAACATGGGGTGGGTGAGGGGCCTTACCTGGTTCAAGGGTTGTTGTATGGATCTCAAAATAACTCAGTGCAAATGATTTCCCTTCCAATACCTGTCGTCTTGTTCTGGACTCTTCTTTTACCGGCTGAAGTTTGTCCCAATAATAAACAGCAGATAACAATGAATCGTTCTTTTGAGAAAATGTTGTGAAACTGATTATTGAAAATAAAAAGACAAATATTTTTTTCATCATTTATTTTTTTAATGACAGCTCCAATGCCTTTGTTGTCGTATAATATTTTGCCAGCATATTAGGAACCTCCCATTCGGGCATGTTCCTATTTTTCAAATAATCGAGAAAATTATTGGTCACCCTTGCAAAATGTGCTTCGTGACCTTCTACAAGGTGCTCTGGCAATTTAACACTCCATCCCTTTCCAGTCTTATATAATTCAACGCCGGGGAATTTTGCACTTAGCTTTTTGAAATGTTGCTCCAGCAATGGTGGAAATCCGGGCTCATTGCTTACCGGCTCGATATACAAAACAGGTTTGTAGTTTTCTTCTTTACCCTGCCTGATCACGAGATTTGCTTTTGACCCCCGCATGATCGAATAATGCGTGTCGCTTCCACTTTCGGTCTGGTATTTCCAGACCACTACGACTTTTGCGTGTACACCTTTGATCTTATACTTGATTTCGCCATTCGACCATACTTTTAATAATGTATCATTTTGCTTGTCCTTTTCAATAAAGGGAGGAACTTCATTCAGCTTAGTGATCGTCCTGAATTGAGTCACCGACATATCTGTCGGCCACCTTTTAGCATCGGTTATTATTATATCCCTCGTGTGATCCAAACTTTGGCCAGGAAAACATTCCCATTGCACCAGGTCAACCAAATGCGTCGTGACATCAACAATGCCATTCCCCTGTTGCGACGCATCCATAAACCAGGGTGGTCTTACTACTAT
>JAICPX010000461.1 GCA_025929635.1 Chitinophagaceae bacterium | reverse complement strand
GTTTTGTGGGTTTGTCGTGGTGTTTAGTTTGCTTCGGCTTGGCGGGAACATTCATTGTATCGTTTGATTCCTCTCGCCAAGCCTCGCATTGACGAACACTCCGGCATTTTGTAGCGATCCTCCACCCCCAGGACGTTCCGGCGCCGCGGAGCCTTCGTCATTGCGAGGCCCCTCCATCTTCACGGACCCTCCGGCGCCGCGGAGTCTTCGTCATTGCGAGGCCCCTCCATCTTCACGGACCCTCCGGCGCCGCGGGGTCTTCGTCATTGCGAGGCCGCTTGCCAAGGAACAGCACCAGGTATAGGTCTGTAAGGCTGAAGCAATCTAATACCTGGGGAAGGTAATTGCTGAATAGAATTACGGAACGTACAAGTGAGTGACACAACGGAAGCTTAATAGTAGTAACACAGCCTGGCTAATAACCCTAAAACTGCGCCTTGTACTTCACCTTCCCTCCTACAATTGTCGTTACGACCTTTGTATTCTTAATTTCCTCGTCTTTGCAGGTCATTAAATTATTAGAAAGGATAACAATGTCTGCATACTTACCAACTTCCAGCGAACCTTTTTCTTTTTCCTCGAAAGCAGCATGAGCATTTGCCATGGTATAAGAATATAAAGCCTGGCCCCTTGTCATCTTTTGCGCGGGATAAAATTCAGAACCGTCCTTCAACTTTCTCGTAACTGAAGCATAAAAGTTAGCAATTGGATCCTGGTCTTCAACCGGTACGTCAGTACCATTATTTACCAGGACACCTGCTTTTAAAAATGATTGCCAAACATAAGCACCTTCTTCACTGCGTTTTGCTCCAAGACGCTTTGGAACAAATGGTGCATCACTTGTGCAATGTATACCCTGCATGGATGCGATCACATTCCATTCCTTGAAACGAGGTATTTCGCTTGGATTCACATGTTGTGCATGCTCGACCCGCCAACGATGATCTTTATTTTTATCATTTGTGATCTGTGCTGCATAAATATCGATCAGCTCACGATTGGCCCTGTCACCAATAGCATGTACACATAACTGCAGATTATTCTTCCAGCAGAAATCTGCAATCGCTTTTAATGAATCAATATTAAAAGTATTGTTGCCAACCCAACCTGCGCGGTCGGTATATGGCTCGAGCAACCATGCACCATAAGAACCAAGCGCACCATCGAGTGAAACTTTTACTGCTTTCACTGTTAAGAATCCATTGCCTTCATTGATAACCGGGAAAACATTTGCATGGGAACGAAGCGATGCATTGCCGGCTCTCACCATTAACCAATGGCGGATATTCAATTTCCCCTGCTGTGCAAGCTTTTTCATTTCTTCGACCTCTTCAAATGATGAACCGGCATCCTGGAAACTTGTAACTCCTTTTTTCAAACAATCTTCTTCTGCAAGTTTTATGCTTTCTGCCCATTTTGCTGTACGTTCTTCTTTGGGTCGCTGATTTTCCCATGCATTGTATGCCCTGCTAACCAAACCTTGCGCCGTTTCTGCCAACACGCCAACGATCACTCCATTTTGATCTTTTACAATATCACCACCCGCCGGACTTTTGGTAGTCGCAGTAATGCCTGCCAATTCCAATGCTTTTGCATTTACATAAGCACTATGACCACTTGCATGTGATAAATAGACAGGATTATTGGGAGAAACCCTATCAAGCTCTTCATGATAGGGATAACCAAGAAAATTTTTTGCAGGAGCAGGATTCCATTTCTCCTGATGCCACCCGCGACCGATGATCCATTCACCGGGTTTTGCTTTCTTTACCGCTTCACCCACCATCGCAACAATCTCATCCCAGTTCTTTACATTCATGAGATTCAGGTTCACCAAAGATGCTCCCAGCCCGTGTATGTGACCATGCCCTTCAATAAAACCGGGCATTACAAATTGCCCTTTCGCATCGATCACTTCCGTTTTGTCACCAATATATTTTTTTACATCTGCATTGCTGCCAACAAAAACTATTTTTCCCTCCTTAACAGCCAATGCTTCTGCTTCGGGTTGATCCTTGTTAGCTGTATAAACTTTTGCGTTGTTGATAACAAGCTCCGCTGTTTCAGCTGACGAACTTTGCGTAGCTGCATTACAGCTTAGAAAAAAAAGTATGACCGCCGGTAAAAAATTAATGACAGATCTCTTCATATAAAAACAATTGGCGTCAAATATATTGATTAAAGGAACGTCCCGCAGGGAAAAGAGAGGTGTTCATTGTAAAATTTCATAAATGCCAAATTTCAAGATAAACCAACAACTTTCTAAGTAAAACTTTATAAATCTTAGTAGAAAACAAATCCTATCAACAATCCACCTTATTACCTTGTCTCCGAAGAAATAATGTAATAAGGTTTATTCATACGTGGTTACATTTGTTATGAAGGTAAAAAGGTCTTCATCTGCAATTCATCGCCCCGTTGATCGAATCTGATGATAAAGCTCTAAAGCTTTTTTAACTGTCGCTTCCATTTATTATAAACTTCGCCATAAATATCTTGTTGAGCTTTGTCGGGAGAATAGCTCTTGATCTTTTCCATTGAAGCATACGCCTCAGATGAGGTTTTATAAACTCCGGCTCCAATTCCGGCTCCGCGGGCTGCACCGGTTGCACCATCTGTATTGTACAATTCTAATTCGCAGCCGATGGTATTTACAAACACAGAACTAAAGACATCACTTAAAAACATATTGGCATTGCCGGCTCTTACTGTGTTTATTTCCATCCCCATTTTTTTCATTACTTCAACACCGTACTGTAAGGCAAACACGATTCCCTCTTGCGCGGCACGGGCAATATGACCACGATTGTGGCGGTTGAATTGAACTACTTTCATGACGGCCCCAAGGTCTTTATTCTCCAGCACCCTTTCTGCGCCGTTGCCAAATGGATAGATCAAGAGCTCATCTGAACCTGCCGGGGCCATTGATGCTTCTTTATTGATCTGTTCGTAAGATGAATCAACAAAAAAGTTTTTGCGCAACCAACTATTTAAAATACCGGTTCCGTTCACACAAAGTAAAACGCCATAGCGGGGGTCTTTCTTTGAATGATTAACATGAACAAATGTATTCACCCTTGATTTGGGATCATAAGCCGGTCTGTCGATAATTCCATAGACAACTCCCGATGTGCCGGCCGTAGCGGCCACCTGGCCGGGTTGAGATACATTCAATGAAAATGCATTGTTAGGCTGGTCGCCTGCACGATAAGAAACAGGGATCCCTTCTTTCAATCCTAACTCATTTGCAGCATTTGCAGACACCCTGCCCTGTTCCCCAAATGTTGGAACCAGCGGAGAGATCAACTCTTTATCAATTCCATAATATTCTAAAAGATCAACAGCGATCTTCTCTTTTCTAAAGTTCCACATCACGCCTTCACTCAAGCCGGAAATTGTTGTTGCAGGCTCCCCCGTTAATTTCATTGCGATATAATCACCCGGCAACATGACTTTAAAAATGTTCTTATAAATATCCGGTTCATTTTTCCTAACCCATCTTAATTTAGAAGCGGTAAAATTCCCTGGTGAGTTCAGGAAATTTTTTAAACAATATTTCTTACCTAATTCTTCAAAAGCCTTATCCCCGATTTTGACCGCACGACTATCACACCAGATGATCGAAGACCGGAGTGGTTTTAAGTTCTTATCTACACAAACAAGACCATGCATTTGATAAGCGATACCAATTGCGGAAACTTCATCACCATTAAATGAAGCCTGTTGACGCAATTTGTTTACTGCATTTATTAACTCTCGCCACCACATTTCAGGATCCTGTTCCGCAAATCCCGGTTGGGATGATTCCATTGGCATTTCTGATGACGGTGAAAATGC
>JAICPX010000498.1 GCA_025929635.1 Chitinophagaceae bacterium | reverse complement strand
CTCCGCTTTCCTTTTCACGTCAATCGTTAAAGAAATTTCCAGCCCCTTTCGATGTTTCGCATAGTACGTCGTTTCAATCCATCCGTTCCATTGAAAAGTAGTTAGAAATTATAAAGACAGTTCGTGTGAGTCATCAACAGGTGATCATGATTTTGGAATCGGAGGCCGGTTTTTGCGATAGGAATTTTTGATATGAATTTTTCCATTAAGGAATGTGAACAGGTCACAGCCGGTAACTTCTACTTTGCTGCCATCAGATCTTGTTCCTGTGAATGTCCATTCAGATACGGCCCTGTTACCGGATATAAAATGTTGTGGATTGATCCATTTGGCGTCAGGATAATTTTTGAAAATATCTTCAAACGCTTGCTTCACGGCTTCTTTGCCAACAAATTTTTCTCCATCCACATCGGGGCCTGCTGAGGCTTCGAATATACAATCGTCGGTCATATAGGAGACGATCTTATTTGCATCATGTGCATTGAAGGCGTCAGCAAAGCCATCAAGGATGGCAATTGTAGGTTTATTACCTGCTTCGGAATTTCTCGTTGCCTGTGACATAAGTTTACCAGCGGTGATTGAAGTAATTAAGAAATATACCAATAGTTTGTTCATATTGTAAAATTGTTTGCAGAAGGTAGGATAATTATTTTGTCCGACCGCCCATGCCGATGCCGCCGAAAACAAAAATTTGATCCATATCCGGAATATAAGCAGCGGCACTTAATGATCGCAAAGGCTGATCATTTACTTCTGGCCGGTCGAACCGTTCTTCCATGCCCGGGTTCCAGCTCCATCAGGATCAGTGATTATGTGGGTTTAGAATAGATGACCCGGTGATCGTGGTAACAGGTTCAGGCACTTTCACGTTGCCCAATTGACACGAAACGCGCAATTATGATTTTTTATTCCGGATGATCCGCATTGCTGCTTTGTGATTATCTGGTTTCATCCTGATCCTTCCGGGTAATGCAAATAAAAAGAGCAACCCGATCGCAATTGCAATCGGCCAAAACCGAAACGAAGGAAATATAAGATTCATAAATGTGTAAAGAAGTACCAGGAATTGAAGAATAGAGAGCACATACAAGATGGCTGTTATCCTGGCCTTGGCGACCTGTAATTGCAACGAATGGCGCCTATCGAAAATATAGCGGGTAAAGAATGGCTCTGGAAAATAAAAACCACCGGTAAATAGAAACAACTTCCAGTCAACCATCATTTCGCTGGTTGTGTCAGCTGAGATCGTAAACTGATCCTGTTGGCGCTTGAGTAAGATCGTTCCATTCTCGCTTAATTCTTTTTTTAATACAAATCCAATCAAAGGATAATTAGTAAAATTTCTTTGATTGATAAATCTCAGTTTTAATTGTAACCCCTTATAGTAAAAAGATAGAAACAGGGAAATAATAAATAACGCAATGGCTATAATAAACGGAACCGGGGATTCTTTAATTACGACGATGCCAACGAAATAATAAAGTATTAGCATGCCGGCATTGAGTATCCCAAGAAGCCAATCTAACCTTTTACCATAGGTCTCGCTCAATTCAACATTCCAGTTTGAAATTTCCCTCTCGATTGAAATAAAAAGATCAAGAGTTCCTTTATCATCGATCGAAAATAAATCTTGTTGTCTGGAAAGATCTGGGTCCCTCGGCATCACTAGAGTTTTATTTACATTTCAAGAGTCATCATCAGAATAATTGCCGGTTCATACTAATTAAGTAAAGCTACAAATCCTGCATTGTATGTAATGTAACCTTATTTAGATACTTATCTCGTCTTTATTTCGTGCAATAGAAGCAAACAATCTCATTTGTTGATAAGTTTAACGTTTGTAAACTAAATAAGATCATTTAATGATCAATTAAACCCTATCTTGCACGCCTAATCTGTTACAGTGTTGAAAACTTAATGGTAATGCCATCGCAGTAACTATTCCCCTGAACATTTTAAGATTGCTTTCCTCTTTAGTTAATTAATTCAAATTAAAAAATGAATACAGATATTGTAAGCATAGATGCTATTATTGAAGAAATCTTCGAAGAACCTTTACCTCCTTTGATCACCGAAACAGAAGTTGAATTGCCTGAAACTCATGGCCCTTTACACCGCAGGTTTGGAATTGTAGATCTATGGAAAATCAGAAATACAAAAAGACATTTTACTTTTTACCGGTAAGCACCTGATTTGTCAGTTCGTGGTGTTTGATTGATGACCGCAGCCTGCGTGAAAATTGTTTATGGCGAATTGCTTCCCTCTTCAGCAGAAGGGTAATGTACCATCCATTATCCGGCATGAGAAGTTGCTGATTGCATGAAACTAATTATTTTCACAACTTAATCTTCATCCATGCGATTGCTATCACTTATTCTTATTGCAGGCATTGTTACTTGTAGCACCTCCATTACACCCGGGCCGGAAAAAATCCTTGTCGATACAAATAACACAGCAATAAAAACCGGCGCAGAACAAACGGGAAAATATCTTCCGCTTCTCAAGGGAAAAAGAGTCGCTATCATGGCCAATCAAACAACCATGATCGGCAAAACGCATCTTGTCGACAGTTTGAAAACTCTCGGGGCAAATATTGTCAAAATATTTGGCCACGAACATGGGTTTCGCGGCCAGGCCAGCGCCGGAGTAAGAATAGCTGACGAAACAGACCCGCAAACAGGTATTCGAATCGTGTCGTTGTATGGAGCAAAAAACAAACCCACTAAAGACGATCTTGCCGATGTAGATGTATTGATTTACGATATGCAGGATGTTGGTTGCCGGTTTTTTACCCAGATAAATGCACTGTCGCGGTTAATGGAAGCATGTTATGAGAATGAAAAAGACTTGCTGTTACTTGACCGTCCAAATCCAAATGGTTATTTAATAGATGGTCCTGTCCTTGATATGAAATACAAATCCGGTATTGGCATGTTCCCGATCCCGATGTCGCATGGCTTAACTGTTGGCGAATTTGCACAAATGGCAAATGGTGAAGGGTGGTTGAAGGATAAAGTAAAGTGTAAGATCACCGTTATCCCTGTGGCGAACTACAATCATGACATGGCATACACATTGCCGGTAAAACCCTCACCTAATTTGAATACGCAACAAGCTGTTTTATTGTATCCGTCAACATGTATGTTTGAAGGAGTATATGTCAATCATGGCAGGGGCACTTTATTTCCATTCACTGTGCTTGGTAGTCCTGAATTAAAAGGCAAATATCAATTCTACTATACCCCGACCGGCATAAAAGGTATGGCTGAAACACCTTTGTTCATGGACCAGGTTTGTTATGGAATAGATCTTCGCAACTATGATGTGGAGCAATTGAGACAATCTAAAAAGATCAACCTGGAATGGATAATGGAATTGTACAAAGCGCATCCCTTCAAAGAAAAATTCTTTGATTCCAGATTGAGTAAGGAAATGGGAGTGATCGAAAGGCTGATTGGTTCCGGATTATTCCGCCAGCAAATAATAGATGGTAAATCAGAAGAGGAAAT
>JAICPX010000165.1 GCA_025929635.1 Chitinophagaceae bacterium | reverse complement strand
GACATGTTGAGGAGACGCCGAGGTTTGTTGTTCTGTTGTACCCTCTACGGCATTGTTAGTTTCGGCTTTTGCTGTATAGGCAGGTGCAGTCTTGTTCTTGGGTTTCTTTTTCTGCACTCTGGTCTTTTTCGCAACCGGAGTTACTTTCTTTTCTTGTACGGAAACCAACGTATGGTCTGTGCTGCTTTTCTCAATGGTCGTGTAAGCAATGATGAATATAAGTGTTGCAGCGAGAAGCGGGATGGCCACAATTTTTCTTTTCACAGGATACAGTTTACTTACAAGATAATAGAAAGACAAAGAAGAAAATAGCAATGGGATCGCTAATAAAAATTTCACGGATAATTCATAAATCTCCGCATGGACGGCTACGGAGAAATAATACGTATAGTTGAGTGCAAAACGCTGAAGCCAGACCTGCCAGGATGTTTATCCACATTTAGAGATGTCCCGAAAAGGATTTCATAAAATGAGATTTCCCCAATCAGTCCAAATTGCTCATTGGATAAGAGTAATTCGCAATCTGATAATTCATATTCTTCAGGTATACTCATCCTAACTTTGCTGCAAAGTTTAGATAATGGAATTAGGCATCGGTATGTTTGGTGACAATCACTATGGCACGGATGGTATTCCGCAATCGCCTGGTAAACGATTAAATGAATTGATTGAAGAAATCAGATTGATGGATCAGGTGGGACTTGATTTCTTTGGAATTGGGGAACATCATCGTCCTGATTATGCGGTATCCACCCCCGAAGTAATATTAGCAGCTGCATCGTCAATAACCAAAAAAATAAAATTGGGTAGTGCGGTATCGGTATTAAGTTCATCTGACCCCGTAAGACTTTACCAAAGTTTTGCTACGCTCGATCTTATTTCAAATGGCAGAGCAGAATTGATGGCTGGCCGGGGGAGTTTTGTGGAATCATTTCCCTTATTTGGCTATAGCCTTGATGACTATGATGAGTTATTTGAGGAGAAACTGGAATTGTTACTCAAGATCAACAATGAAAACCCGATCACCTGGAAGGGTAAATTCAGACCCGCATTGAACAGGCAATTGGTATTACCGCGTGCTGTTGATGATCATCTTGATATTTGGATAGCAGTGGGAGGAACTCCTGAGTCAGTGCTGCGTGCCGGCAAACACGGTTTACCGGTGATATTTGCGATCATTGGTGGGAATCCTGCACAATTCAAACCTTTATTCGAATATTATAAGAACGTGTATCAGACTTTTAAGCATGATATGAACAAGTTCCGGGTGGGTGTGCATATGCATGCTCTCTTTGGCGACAACAGTAAAGAAATTGCGGAACAATATTACCCGATTTATTCCGCACAGATGAACAGGGTAGGGCGCACCCGCGGGTGGCCGCCTTATCAACCACAACAATATGAAGCGGGCAGGACCCGCAATGGTCATTTAATTGTCGGAGAGCCCAATGAATCGATCGACAAGATCTTATATATGCATGAATTGTTTGGTCTTACCCGTTTCTCCGCACATATGGATGTCGGCGGACCTTCACATCAATTATTAATGAGATCGATTGAAATATTCGGGACCAAAATTGCACCCACGGTTAGAGCGGCATTGAAAGTGGCCAGTGTAAAAGAGGAAAACATTGCAAACAAAAAAGGAGGCTGAATGCTCAGTCTCCTTTTCGAATTTTCATAGTTTATGGTAACGATTAATAGACGATCTTAAATTCCACTCTGCGATTCTTAGTTCTGTTTGCTGTTGTATTATTATCCATGATCGGCGTTGATGAACCAAATCCCTGTACTTCTATGCGGTCTTCAGTAATACCTTTACTTATCAGGTATGCTTTTACTGCTTCAGCACGTTGCAGGCTAAGGTTATCAGCATTTTTTTCCATATTGTCCGTATGTCCTTCGATCCTGATCCTCATTTCTGGATGCTCTTTCAGTACAGCAACTACTTTATTCAAAGAAGTGTTTGCTGTTGAAGAAAGTCTCGCACTATTTGATGTGAATGTCATGCGTTGAGATGAACTGCTTATCAGTTTGCTCACATCAGCAGGAACATCAGGACAGCCATTGTTTGCTTTTGAACCGGCTACATCAGGACATTTGTCAGTTTCATCATCAATACCATCATTGTCTCTATCAGTCACCGGACAACCATTTCTGCTTGCTGGTCCTGCCTGGCTTGGACATTTGTCTTCTTCATCATTTATGCCGTCACCATCGCTATCTGGTATGGGGCATCCCTGGTATTTAGCAGTACCTGGCTGATTAGGACATTTGTCATTCTCATCATTGATACCGTCTTTATCTGTATCCGGTACCGGGCAACCATTGTATTTAGCTGTTCCCGGTTCATTTGGACATTTATCCACTTCGTCATTTAAGCCATCCTTATCCGTGTCTGGGATCGGACAACCATCATATCTGGCTAAACCAACTTCATTAGGACATTTATCGCTTTTGTCGATTACACCATCACCGTCTGAATCTGCCTCAACTTTTTTACCGAACAGTTTCAACTTTAGTCCTGCCTGTATATTCTGATTCTTATACTTTGATGCATCGCTGTGGCTTGAGCTATTATCCATGTTGCTGAATCCAAAAAGATAACGGCCAAAGACTGTTACGCGTCCGCGGGGAAATATTTCCAACCCACCAAAAGCAGAAAAGCTTGTTTTCTTGAAATCTTCCTCTACGGCAAGATTATTACGGTCTTCAAATGAAGAGAACCAATCCAGTTGCGGTCCTGCAGTGATTGCAAATTTGTCGCCCGCATGAAACTTAAAGATCAATGGAACAGATATATAACGGATCTTTCCATCTTTTAGCAGCACTGAAGATGCATCAGCATTTGAATGATAGCCATACGAACTATACATTAATTGTGGTTCTAATGAAAATCCCGTTGAAAGAGGAAAATTAACCCATCCCCCGGCTGACCAGCCCGGTTCAAAATTATAATCAGCGGTGCCCGTACCTGTCACCCTGAACTGGCTGAAATTAGCCGCTCCCAACAAACCACCTGAAACAGTGTAGTGTTCTTTTACAATGTTCTGCGAGTTCATCGAGCCTACGATGCAGCCCGACAGAACCAGTAGAAAAATTTTTTTCATAAACTAAATTTTAGACTGAGAAAATTAATTATCACATGAACATTCATCACATCCATTTTACTGATCAACATTCAGCCTTACCTGTCAACCTTCATTTGTATGTGAGCTTTATTTAATTGCGGGTTTCAAATTCTGTACCAGTACCATAAATTTTTTCACATGAACGGAGATAATGTTGTGTGACTTAGCAAACAACGTCGGTAAAGATTTATTTGATATGGGGATATCTCTTTAACAGCGTTGGAACATTCGAATTAAGCTCTAATATGGTTGGTTCACCAACCAGGACATTTTTCTTCGAACGGAATAGTATTCTACACGACAAAAAAGGAGACCGGTCATTCAGTCTCCTTTTTTGAATTTTCATAGTTGATTCTGATCTCAGGTGATCAATAAACAATTTTCAATTCAACCCGACGGTTCTTTGCCCTGTTTGCTGTTGTGTTATTATCCATAACCGGAGTTGATGAACCAAATCCCTCCACATCGATACGATCTGCACTAATTCCTTTGCTTACTAAATATGTTTTTACGGATTCGGAACGTTGCTTACTTAGGTTATCAGCATCTTTTTCCATATTGTCTGTATGTCCTTCAATCTTTAGCCTCATTTCCGGGTGTTCATTCAACACAGCAACAACTTTGTTCAAAGAAGCATTTCCTGTTGTTGAAAGTTTTGCACTGTTTGCACTAAATGAGATGCTTTGAGATGACATGCTTAATAACTTGCTTACATCCGCCGGTACATCAGGACAACCATTATTGGCTTTTGTACCTGATACATCGGGACATTTGTCTTCGGCATCAGGAATGCCATCACCATCTTTGTCAAGTATCGGGCAACCGTTATTTGATGCGGGTCCAGCCTCGTTAGGACATTTGTCCTGTTCATCATTTATTCCATCTCCGTCGCTATCTGGTATTGGACATCCTTCATACTTTGCGGTACCTGCCTGGTTCGGACATTTGTCCAATTCATCATTTATGCCATCACCATCGCTATCCGGAATCGGGCAACCATTGTATTTTGCCACACCAGCCTGGTTAGGGCACTTATCTACGTCATCATTTATTCCATCGCCATCACTATCAGGGATCGGGGTAGCTACCTCTGTTGCCTGATAAGTTTCTTGTTTTTTGCCAAACAATCTAAATTTCAATCCTGCCTGGATATTCTGATTTTTGTACTTTGACGCATCACTGTGGCTTGAGCTATTATCCATATTGCTTAATCCAAAAATATAACGGCCGAATATTGTTATTCCTCCACGGGGAAATATTTCCAGCCCGCCAAAAGCAGAAAAACTTGTCTTCTTGAAGTCTTCCTCTACGGCTAGATTATTTCGGTCTTCAAATGAAGAGAACCAATCTATTTGCGGTCCCGCAGTGATCGCAAATTTGTCGCCTGTATGAAACTTAAAGATCAATGGAACAGAAATGTAACGGATCTTTCCATCTTTTAGCAATACTGAAGATGCGTCGGCATTTGAATGATAGCCGTACGAGCTATACATCAATTGAGGTTCCAATGAAAATCCACTTGAAAGAGGGAAATTCACCCATCCTCCGGCTGACCAGCCTGGTTCAAAATTATAATCGGCAGTGCCTGTACCGGTTACTCTGAACTGACTGAAATTAGCGGCTCCCAGCAAACCGCCTGAAGCAGAACTACTGCTCCTTGCAACGTCCTGCGCGGTGATCGATGCTGCGATGCATCCCGACAGAACAACCAGAAAAAATTTTTTCATAAAGTAATTTTTAGATTAGGAAATTATTTACTGCATGTCATCAATTACATCATTCTTGCCAATCAATATCCAGCCTTGCTTGTCAATCTTCATTATGTATTTGAGTTTTTTATAAGTTGCGGGTTTCAAATTCTGTACCAGTACGGCTTATTCTATCAAAGGGGTGAGATAATGCTATGTGGTTAAGCAAACAACGACGGTAAAGATTTATTTATGCAATTAAATCGTAATTTACTGGCGTTGAAACAAACAAGTTGTGCTGTATTTTTGTTTATTCCAGGATGGCAAACTAAAAGGTAAAACTGATGAACTTACTCTACACTATGCAGCAAGATCCGTGATCATTGGTTCCAGATAAGTGGAAATACGGGTTTAATGGAGTCTGGCACGTTTTTACACATACTAACAACAAATTCGTACCGGGTAGACGTCAAATACATTATGCAAAAGTTTATTTTTTGTTTTTTTACATCAGTTTTTTTGAGTTGTTCTTTTCTGGTGAAAGCACAATCAGGCTCTGTTGCATCAAAAAAATTGAGAGAAGAAAAGGAATCGTTTATCCGTCATTTAAAGGCTGTATCAATCGATACGAGTATAAGTTACCCGCTTACCCGTTTCATGCAATCTGAAACAGACAAGATATATACATTTATTTCCGCATCAGGATTGCCGTCAGCGGATACAGAAAAAGCAGTATGGAGTCTTGTGTATTTTATCCAGCATCTTAATAAAAATATCACGCACCAAAAATTCGATATGTACGACATACCTGATGCGGTACATTCATACAAAAATGTTTTAAAAGCCTTGATGCAAAAGACATCTTTTACTGATGCCATGACAACCATATCGCCCGGCAGGACCAGCTTGATCTCTGCTGCTTTCAGCCAGTATGAAGAACATGGCCTGCTGGATGACATCGCAGTTTTTAAACGCGTGGCCGCATCACCTGATTTTATTCTCCAGTTTTTGGAAAACAAACCCGGATTCCGGTACGCTGATTCATTGCTGTTGATCGCTGCCGCTAATGATCCAAAGAAGATAATAAAGTATCTCAGCCGTGGAAGAAAAGATGTTCGTGAGAAGATATTGTTTTCAAAGAACATTTATTTGCAGCAAATAGTCCTGCTAGCCGGTGACAGAAATGAATCCGAACTTATCCCGTTTGTTGTCCAGCTGGCGGAGAAAAAAATTACGCCGGAAGAGATAATTCAGAAAAGAGCAAATGTAATGGAGTATTACCGGCTGCTGCTCGACTACCAGCAGCAAACTGTTACCCTGAATCACCCCTCGTTTGTTTTACAAAAAATACTTCGACGTGGTGTTAAGGAAAAATCATTGTATTTTTTTGCAAGCCAGATCAATGATCTGCATAGCGCAGCAGACGCCATACGATTTGCATCCGTAAAAGGATTGCGGCCGGAGGAACTTTATTATATTATTACGAGTTGCGAAGCAGAGTTATATACATCCAGTTATCTTGGTTTGTATAAACGTCTGATGGAACATTTTAAAACGTCGCCCGCGGATTCCTTGTTTGATCTTGTACAATATGATAATTTCCGCGTCTTCATGCGAATGGCTGCTAATTACAATGTGCTTTCAGATTTCTTGACTAAAATGTCTCACGGGAGTTCAACAGCTTTATTGAAACGTTTTATATCAGGAATTGAAACCGATCCAAACACGGGGCTGGAGAAAGCTATGGATATCGCCGACTCTTTTACCGGTCATAACGCCGAGACCAGCGCGGTGATACAAAATGAACTGCAATCGAACCTGCAACGATGCAAAGAAACCCGGCAATATTTCGGAATAAGACTATACGATATCCTGTTGCAGGTGTTTGACCTGGTTAAACAAAAGGATGGATTAAGCAGTTTGTGGAGTACCCTTGGTAATTATGAAGTGTTGAAACCAAATGCGCTCCAGAATAAGAAGGGGCAGATCATCGAACTCGTTTTATTTTATGGTGATGATGACGGAGTAGCCTCTTTTAATAATTTTCAAAAACACTTTGCAGATACCGCAAAATGGATCGTTTCAAAAAACGAAAAATGGTTAACGATTGAATCACGAACGGTTGATCCAATTATTATTTATGCCAATCTTCCTTTGGATGAAAAGGAAGAGCTCGATATCAAAGCACAGGACGACCTGGTAAGTTTTTTAAACCAGGAATCACTGGAACCCTCCGTTCTTATGCATCGTGGTCATAGTTATCATTTGGGAAAGACATTAAAGCGTCTACGACCCTCAGTCAGGCTTGCCATACTAGGTTCCTGTGGTGCTTACAATAGTGCCATTAGTATTGCAACCATCAATCCCGATGTCCAGATCATTGGTTCAAAAAAGATGGGGACAAAATCCATAAATGACCCGATAATAGAAGTCATAAACGAAACGCTGCAGCGTGGCAATGATATTGTCTGGGCTGAAGTATGGGATCAGCTCCGGACCCGTTTTGGAAAGGATGAGTTTACGCTAAACCTCTTCAATGAATATATTCCACCCGGAAAAAATGTAAGTTTGTTTGTTCTTAAATTATTTAATTTTTACAACCGCGCTGCCTGATGTGATCGTTGCACCCTCAGCAATTACCGATTTTTTGTTTCCCAGGCTATTGTATTGGTATTTCTATTCCGGCATCAGCCTTCCAGATTATTATTCTGATTTTGCCAGTTCAACCAGCATTAATTTATTCAACCTGGTTCCTTAACAATTGGTGATGACGGGTGGATGAGATAAACCAATGACAGGGGAGTGCTTGCGGGAAATAGTAGCGCATTCAAAATTCAAACCCTGTGTATCTGCCAGCCGTTGGGATGTGGACGCCGGTGCACTGCTGCAAATCTTTAGGAGTCATGCGAATGATGTAATGGATGTTGCCTGTAGTCATGATGGCAAATGGACCGCCACGCCTGTGCAGACAAAACAGCAGCGTCAGGCAAGCTGAATCGGTAAAATCAAAAAATGAAGTTTCTTCTCAGACAGGTTTGATCTCAAATTTTTCGCCTTTATTATTCACCCTCCAGAATTTTTTATCGTCGATAAGCAAAGCCTCAGACTGGCCCCCGGCATGATGAACGTCGGTGTTATAGAGCTTACCATTATACAGTGATCTTATTTCAGTAGAGATGATCGTATGACCGGTTGTGATCTGGTTGACCCCGTAAATATCTAATGTACTGTCGATCTGTGCCATCCCGGCCCTTGGGGGCTTATAATAACCCCGGTACCAGAATGGCCCGAAATCGCTATAGATCACATATAACCGTTGATCTTTATAATTATAGGTTGTGTCGGTATAGTAGGCCCTGGTAATATCATTGAGTTCTTTCAAAGGAAGTGCAATTTGATTCATATAAGATGAGATCCCGCCGTGTGTAAAAAGTGTTTTGCCAATTCGCTCGGCCACGTTTTTCGTCGCAAGCCACCTGCCCAATTCGGCATCGGGTCCAAATAATTGCATGTAAGGTTTATCCAGTAATTGCGCATGCTGAATATACCGTTCGTTAACATAGTTAAGATCATTGCTCATATTCATGATCTCATGATTGCCTAAAATGTAATGGACATGACCTCCTGCAGTTTTTGCTTTTTCCTCAAGCATATAAATAAACCAAAGCACTTCGGTCACCATCGTTCCACGATCGACAAAATCACCGATCAACACCAGGTGACTCTTGCCAAAGGTCCAGTCGAAATTATCGTTAACAACGCCGTTGCCCTGCAAGAGTTTTCTCAACGATTCAAAGCTGCCTTCAATATCGGAGACCACCAGCATTTTTTTTATGCCGTTGTACTCGGATCTTTCATTGGAGAGTTTAGGCTTTAATTGCACGGTAAATGTTTTCCCCGGTATATCGGTGTTTACCTGGAGACTAATCGTATTTTTTGCGGAAGCCGGGGAGTTTTCTGTCCTTACTGATTTTACGCCACCACGATCTTCTATATAATTGATATATACCGAATCATTCCGGTATAAAACATATGGGCCGTCAATTATTGATGCAACCGTTGATAGCTTTGACATGTGATCAGTTTGGTTTGGCTGGTAGGGACAAAGCCCATGACCAAACAAGGTGGCAAATAATATTACATTTATCCTAAGCATACTTATGGGTTCAAATTAAAGACGGGTTTTTTGCGCTCTTAGGATAAGCAAAATAGGAAATTAACAGAATGTTTTTAATTTTTTTGCAACTAAAAAGCAAAGAATTGACTCTGCCCGGACTTTAATAGTTT
>JAICPX010000269.1 GCA_025929635.1 Chitinophagaceae bacterium | reverse complement strand
TGTTGGATATCTTGTCAGATCAAGCGGTTCATTATAGTGGACTTCTTTCCTGAGCAGCCGGATACCCTGCATGTTATACAATTCATCAATGGTTTTTCATTACTGAAAACAGCGATGCGTACGCGCAGCGCAAAACAAAAAGCTCGTGATTGAATTGAATGAGCCGGTATTGGGTCAAGCTGAAGTAAACGAAACAGGTATGGCAATATAGTGAGCTGCTTTTTCGGTCTCAATAAAATGAACCTGGTCATTAATCGGTGTTCCATCCCGCCTCCAGGCGAACCAGTAGTCTGAATCTAAAACCGGGCCCCTGAAATATGAACCCGGTTGTTAAGTTAACGATGGCTTGTAAACATTTTGATGGATACAATGAAGCCGGTGTTAACCGCAGCCCTTATTGCTTATTGTGTTCGTTTGATCGTAACCGAAATTGAACCGCTATTATCTGCATACCCTGTAAGTATATCATTTGCAAAACAATTCAGGTATCCGTCCGAGTTTGCTGTATAGGTCCTTGAAGTGCCAATCTTAAAATGAATATTTTTATAGGCTGTGATCTCGTCTTTGGAGAAAAGTTCACCCACAAGGGTCATCATATCGTATGAACCTTGCCTTGGAAAATCAGTGAGCCCTTTGGTATACCCGTTCGCATTGGAATTCTTTTGAAGACCCAATAAACATCCATTACAATTCGTCCATGTATCAGAACCAGACGCGCTAAACTGGAAGGATTCACCCTTGGTCATATAGATGGTAAATGTGTACGGTTTATTCGCTTGAATAGTAAAAGACTTTGTTTGATTTATTGCCAGTTGAAACTGGTCATCAAAAATCAGGTTACCATTTCCCGAGACAATTAACCGGGATTGATCTATCCGTGTTTTACTTTTACAATCTTCAACCCGAATTGTATTGTCTCTCCAATATTCACATTTCGGATCGTTGGTGGAAAGGTAAGTGAGACTTACTCCCGCCAGTTGTGCAATTCGCGCTGATGTTGACCAGAAAGCTTTGGCATCATTAAAGGCAATGTTTGCCGCATCTTGTACAGATTTATTCGAAACAACAAAATTGTGAACAAAAGAATAAGCGGTGGGTTCGCACATATAATTAAGGTGAGCCGCTCCCGCCGATGTCTTTGCACCAATAGCACGCCAATCGTCATTCAGGCTGGATCCAAAGCACGCACCCATATAAACCAACCTGAGTTTAAAATTGAAGGAGCTGCCTCTTTGTTGACGTGCTTCAGCTAACAAGCTTCTTATGTTGCCATCGTATCCGCCCGTCAGCTGTTCTCCGTTTAACGCTAAGGATTCAGGTCCTCCGTGACCGAAAATGTACAAATCGACTGTGTAATTTTCCACTGTTTGCTTGATCAATTCGGCTAGCAGGTTAGCTCTTTTGCATGTGTTGCCGGTTAAGCTTACAATTCGTTGATATTTCCCCGTACCCTGAAAATTTAATTTAGACTTTGTGAATGTGTTGACGGCAGAATTGGCAATAGTCTTAACCGCAGAAAACTGAGATTCGGTCATGTACCTCTTTAAGCCAAGCTGATCGTCAAGTACAGCTTCTGATTGCACAGCGATCATGGTTCTGTTTTGCGCATGTATGCCCATGTTACAAATGATAAGGAAAGCAACAGATAAGGATTTCAGTCTCATTTTTTTAAGCTTTTAGAGTGGTTAGATGGTGTGTCACATTGAAAAAACCTCAGTCAAAAAAATATTTTAACCGGCATTACAAATTGATTTCCTTGCTGGTGGAATCTTGCAATAGATCCATTCTGAATGAACAATTTGGTATTGCTTTATTAATTAGTGATTGTTAAGCTTGCGGCGGTAACATTTATTCTGGCAGAACTACTGGTTGCGCAGCATATTGCCGACAATGCCTGCGAATAAGTATACCCGCTAATTTTAAGAGTTTTGCCTTTCCATGCGGTCAGGTCCAGGTTATGAGTAAAACTTTGGGATTGGCTGAATGAAGCAACCCATAATGCCGGAGCCAAAGCTGTTTTTGAAATACTTTCAGATAAAAGGGAACTGCTCTGCCCATCGATATATACCCTGTTACCCGAACTAGCGTTCGCACCTGAGGTACCTACCACACCAACTGCATAACCATTTACTTCCAGTGTGAAGTTTAATTTTAACTTAATAGATGTTACGCCGCTATTGGAAAGCAGGGTAGAATTTTTTAGGTTGCCGTTCGCCGCGCAACCTCCCGCAATAACTCCCGTTGCAGTTGATTTAACAGAACTGGTTCCAAACTCGACCCCCGCTCCCGCTGCCAGGGCACAATCGATTGATTTGCCTTTGGTGAAAGTTAGCGGTATTATTGTCGATGTGGTGGAAGCCGGCTGATAATAATCTTTTGATTGAGACAAAACCGGTTGTGTATTCGATGCAAAAATGAAGTCGTTATTTCTACCATACGAAGAACTACCATTATCTCCGGGCGCGCTATTTTCCTGTGTTCTTTTCTCAACCAGAACAGAATACTCATCTGTAATTGTAAATAAATAGTCCGGAAATTTATTCTTCAGTTTCGCCAGCAATGAATTCAAATCAACTCCTGCATTTTTTACCATACTACCATAATGCTGTTTATGTGCATTTGCATAATTGTCCATCGCCTTTTTTTTGCCGGCGTTGTCTTTAATTTTGCTAACCTCTTCTGCTTCTGCTTTCATTTTATTATAGCGGGGTAAATCTTTCTTCAACGCCGCTTCTATTTTATTGCTATAATTAATTGTTAGCTCATTTATTATAGCTTCCATGTTCTCGTCACGCTGGGCAATGACCGTATCCGGAAGACATAATAAAAAATTCAATGTCATCATTAAATACATGATTAACATCCAGGGTTTGTGTAGACTTTTCATCTTTAATTTATGTTTTACTGTTATTTATTTACCGCATCATACAACTAATCGTAGCCACTGGTGTAAATGCTTTGAATTTCCAGTTACTATTGAATACGCAGCGCATACCATAGTTAATAATAACACTGCGGCTGATCCGCCAATCACCGCCAAATGTCAACGTGTTGGGATGCACTTCCTCCCATTTTAATGAGGAACCGATCACTTTTACATTCTCCTCAGCCTGGTAGAACTTATTTAATGCTTCTTCGGCTGTGCTTAGCTTTTTGTATTCGTATAACATTTCAATAAAAAAAGTATAAATGCTGCCACCATAACGAAAGTTGATCCCGGTGCTGAAGAGCGAATTCTTTGCGATTGTTTTTTGCGCTGATTCGGTGCCGGTGGTCTGGTCAATGACCGCAAAATCTAATTGCTCATGGTAGCTGAAATAGCGGAATAACCCGGTAAATAAAAACTTCTCTCCTATGCCAAGATTTCCATTTATCCAGGTACCCCACCCCGTGCTACGATTATTCCTTTTCATTCCAAAAGTGCCGGTACTGTCAGATTTAAAAGTGTACATCTTTCCAAATGCAATGTCAATTGAAGAAGCATTCCAATACTCATTCACAAAGATCTTTGCTCTCTCATTGATCTCTCCCATTCGTTTTGAATTTTGGCCGTTCAGTTGATCTTCTGTCGCCTTTATTTGTATCCGCAATGCTGGTTTATCAAGTATATTTTTTGTAGTGTCAAGCCTTGCTTTTAATTCATTCAATTGGAGCAAGAGGTCTTCCTTTTCAGTTTTGTACTTTACCCCGATATCCTCGTAAAGTTCTTTTGCCATTAACGGATCCTTTTCCTTGTATACGTTCAACTTGATAGCGCCACCGATCCGCCGGTAGCTGCTCTCATCCTGGATGGTGCCAAAGGACAGATCGATCGAAGAGAGTTTTCTCATGAATCCACTTGCATTCTGATATTTACTGAGATCCTTCCGGTTATAAAAAAATTCCCAAAATGGTTGTGATTGTATAGCGAGATTAGGATTAACCCCATATTTCAACGACCAGTCAACTTTAAAGTCTTTTATATCGGCCAATCGGGTGACCTGTGACGGTGTAGCACCCATGAGATCAAAAATCGGAGACGGCGAAATGGTCAGCTCTTTTGGAGAAACCCGACCGGCTGCGACCTCATTTTGCTGTCCTTCCAGTTTATAGCTAACCATGGAAATAATAGAAAGGGAAATAAGAAATTTTCTCATATGATCAGTTCTGTATGTCCAAAGCTATTTTGAAGGAGAGCAAAAAAAAATCGCCAAAATTGGCGACCCCGTAGACATCTGACCTAAATAAGTTTTTGTTTTATTGCTTTGGCTACAGCCTGGCTACTGCTATTCACATGGAGTTTTTCATAAATATGCCTGATATGAGTGTGAATGGTATGAATGCTAAGACCGGTGCCGTCTGCGATCATTTTGTAGCTTAACCCGTCAACCAATAGTTTAAGGATTTCCTTTTCTTTGTCAGTAAGCTGTATGAATTCGGGTTTTGAAGAATATTGCTGGGAAAAACTGACCAAAACCTTTTTAGCAATGCTTGGGGTGAAAAAGAGACCACCATCCGCTACTTCACGGATCGCCTGGAGAATCCTGTCTGGTGGCGAGTTTTTTAGAATGTACCCGGAGGCTCCCGCACACAATGATGCAAATACTTTATCATCTTCTTCAAAAACGGTTTGAATACATACTTGTATGTATGGAAATTTATGCTTGATCACAGACGTCGCTTCAATACCATTCATTACCGGAATGTTGATATCCATCAATACAACATCGGGTTGTAAAACTTCCATTCTTTCCACCAACCGATTCGTGTCATCAAAGCAACCGCTCAGTTCCATGTCCGTTGTAGTGACAATAATAAATTCAAGGCTTTCCCTGAATTTCTGATTATCCTCAAATATGGCGATGCGAATATTTTTCACTTAAAAAGTAAATTTCGATGTAGAAATCTATAAAGCCTATCACCAATTCAGGCGATAACACATTGAAGCGTTACAATCGTACCTCCTTCCGCCATGGATTCGATCTTAATTTCTCCGTTTATCTCGGCCGCCCGCAATTTCATATTCCTTAACCCATTTCCTTCCCGGCGTAGTTGCGTGATCCCCTTTCCATTATCTCTTATAGTAAGCCCAATCTCCTTATTGATCACACGCAGATCAACATTTATCAAATCGCATTCAGCATACTTTAATGAATTATTAAGCGCTTCTTTAAAGACCAGGTATATATTTTTCCTTTGATCCAGTGTAAAACGAAATGTCCTTATTTTTTCATCTGCAAAAAATTGAAGTCGTACGTTTTTAACTGCACAAAGGTCTTTGGCATAAGACTCCATCCTTTCTATCATTTTTCTTCCTTCATCGTTATCCGGATTGATGGCCCAGACAATATCGCTCATGCTACTTACCATGCTACGACTATTCTCTCCCATTTTTTCCAATACCGGTTTCAAATGTGGTAATTGTTCTTTTATTTGCTCTTTAACGGAATCACTATACATGGAAATAGAACTTAGCGTCGCGCCGATATCATCATGAAGGTCGGTAGCAATCCGGGTTCTCATTCTTTCGATCTTTAAGACCTGGTTCAGGCGGTAACGATAAAATCCAAATAATAATGCTGCGATTGCAAGCCCCGAAAGACAAAAAAACCACCATGTTTTCCAGAATGGGGCCGCAATACGAATTTCAATTGTGCTGGATAAATAACTTTTTCCAGAAGCATCTACTGCTTTTACCTGAAACGTATAAGACCCCGGTGGAACATTCGTATAATAAGCCACCCTTCTTTCTTTTACCGGGATCCAATTATCATCAAATCCTTCTAACCGGTATGTATACTGCGTGTTACTGTTCGGATTTGGAGTTAACAAGGAATATTCAATGGAAAAAAAATTTTGCCGGTAAGATAGCGAAGTTAAAAATTTGTTTGCCTTTTCGATCAATGAAGCTTCTTTATCAAAAACTTTAAAAGAACTAAACAGGATACTGGAAGGGTAGTCATGTTGTCGTAACTGGTCGGGATTCACCTCTACCAGTTTTGACCCGGCGAAGAAGAGCATCTTCTTGTTGTTTCTGAGTAACCCGTTTGGCAAAAAACCATTGCTTCCTAATTCAAGATCGATCGAAAGATTGGTGATTTCCCGCGTAACTGGGTTCATAATGCATAACCCATTACTGGTGGCGGCCCAAAGCCGACCGGATTGATCAGGAAGGATCGCATTTATGTAATTGCTTTTTAACCCATCGCTTTGCGAATAGATAGTAAATTTATTCTGCTTTCGGTCAAAATAGATAAGGCCACCTCCATTAGTTCCAATCCATAAATTTCCGCCATCTTCTTCCAGCATACAATTAACCGTATTTATTGCACTGAAATGCGGCTCATTTGTCTGAATCTTATAATGCGAGAATGTATTTGTCTTATAATCCAAATGACTAAATCCATATCC
>JAICPX010000552.1 GCA_025929635.1 Chitinophagaceae bacterium | reverse complement strand
CCCTCTTTGTGCTGCTCTTTTATTGGCAGCTAATACTTCGCCGTTCCTATCCTGCATGATCACGCCGACACTCAGTCCTTCCATTATAGCCTCATAATTTCGCTTGGCTACCTGCTGCATCTTTTTTACCTTTCTTTTGCCCACGATATCATAACCGATACAAAAGAATTTTTCATCTGAGGGCGAATGTGCAATGAATTTGCTTATTTCCCATTTTATCCAGTGAAAAGAACCGTTTTTTGCGGATAGCTCGATCTCTGCCGGACAATTACTTGCCTGCACGCCCGATAGCGTGACCTGGAATTCTTTTAGCTGGTCTGACTCCAGCAATTGAAAGAAATTATACCTGGGAATTTCATAATGAGAAAGACCAAGGTTAGTGATTAGATAAGAATTGGCGAAATGGATAAGACCAGTACTGTCTACTATCATCAAATAGTAGTCCTTATCAACTCCATCTGATTTTAAAATATGCGCTATTGACATGGTGGCTCGATTCTCAGTTATTTTGGTACCGCAGATTAGTTCATCGCAATGATGGTTGCCGGTATCTTATCAAAATCGGATGATTTATCAAAAAAATGGTCAGCTCCCATATAGGTGCATATTTCCCGGTAATTATCGCTTGCATGGTTAGTTAACACAATCACTTTTACCTGCGGCTGGTTACTTTTTATGACCTTTAAAAGTTCCAGCCCGCTTTTGTCAGGAAGATTCAGATCAAGCAGGATTATGTCCGCCCTGATCTCATTTATCATTTTAAGGCTTTCGGCATAATTGGCCGCATGGATAACCATTTTAATATTATCCGCCTCATTCAATAGACGAAGGATGCGTTCTATTATCAACAATGAATCTTCAACTACCAGTACGACTTTCCTTGTATCTTCCATAATGTTTTTTACAAAAAAATGAAGTGTGAACTGCTGCTACAATAGTCATTTGTATGAATGAGATGTCCAAAAATGTCTTTTGCGCTGTAGTTATTTAGCCACAAATATTTCATAGGATCTTAGTAAATCTACGTGCGGGACTAATCAATTAAGGATGGTGGAATAAATCGATCACCCGATAAGATCGTATTAACTGCATCAACGAGTTTTTCAGGAGCCGTATCTTTTGTCAGAAAACCAAAAGCACCTGCTTCGAGCACACGTTTTGCGTATTGGTCTTCGGCGTAAGTAGTGATGATGAGGATTCGTTGAGAAGGTTTTTGAGTGAGTATTTTTTTTAAGGCTTCAATTCCGCCACCGCCAGGCATCGAAATATCAGAAATTATAATATCCCAGTCTGCAGCGATGGCTTTTTCAATGAGCGAGTTTGTATCAAAGGCTTCGCCTATTTCTGCGAGAGTGAATTCCTCCTGCAAAATATGCCTGATGCCAATCCGGATAACTTCATGATCGTCTGCAATCAGTACTTTCATAAATTTTAAATGGTACGGTTCAAAAAAAACTTTTACAGTAGAAAAGGAAAGATAAGGCGGGATTTTCTGTACCCCTGTAAGCTAAAGTATTTAAAATTGTAGTTGCAATTCTACATGGCCAAAAATCACTTCTAAAGGCTTCAAAATTAACTCAGATCAACCCATTCTCTAACGCATAACGCGTAATATCGGCGTTGGATTTCAATGACATTTTTTCCAGAATTCGTGATCGATAGGTGCTAACGGTAGTGGGACTGAGTGAAAGCTGGTCTGCAATCTCTGAAATCGATCTTCCCGAAGCTATCATTTTTAATATTTCAAATTCCCTATTGCTAAGAATTTCATGAGGGCGTTTTCCATTTTGCCCGGATAATGATTCTGCCATTCGTTCGGCAATCGACGAAGTAATATATCGTCTGCCAAGCCTGACCATGTGAATCGCCTTTACCAACTCTTCGTGTACCGAGCTCTTATTCAGAAAACCCGAAGCTCCTGCTTTCAATACTCTCATTGCATATTGATCTTCCGAGTGCATGCTTAACATCAGAACAGGTATATCAGGTTTTATCTGTTTTATTTGTTCCAATGCCTCAACACCACTTCTGCCGGGCATGCTGATATCACAGATGATAACATTCCAGTCTGCCTTTATTACCTGCACTATCAAACTCTCGACATCACCAACCTCGGTAATTTCGGCGGAAGGGAATTCGTCCGTGATGATTTGCCTTAATCCTTTTCTTACGACAGCATGATCGTCTGCAATCAGAATACGAATCATTTGTTTTGTTTAGGTTCAAGTGTGGCTACTAACCGGAACCTGGATTTTTATCGTAGTACCTTCACCCGGAACACTTTCTATCGAATATGTCCCGTTAATTATGGCTATTCTTTCTTTAATACCCAAGATACCTAAAGTTTTCTTGGATTCTATTGAACTAATGACAAAACCCTTGCCATTGTCCTTAATCGTAATCAATAAATTTTTATTCTCTTTTTTCAAGAATGCATTTACTTCTGAAGCCTGAGCATGACGGGCAACATTTGTAAGACTTTCCTGGAATATCCTGAATAATGCAGTTTTTATATTTATATCCAGATCCAATTCGTCTATTTGCGAAATAAGTTTTGTTTTGATCCCGGCTCTTTTTTCAAAATCCTTTAAAAGCCACTCGAATGCCGCTATAAGGCCAAGATCGTCTAAAACACTTGGTCTTAATTCAGACGATATCCTTCTTACACTTTTTATGGTGTTATCGATGGTTTGCAGCAGGTCCTTCATTCGTAATACCTGCCTTTCTTCGGTTTGTGAAATGTTTTTATTTAGCCAGGAAATATCCATTTTAAGCACGGTAAGCTGTTGACCCAATTCATCATGAATCTCCCGTGCAATTGCTATGCGTTCTTCTTCTCTTATTTTTTCCAAATGTGAAGCCAGGCGCCTGATATCTTCGAGCGAGTGTTTTAATAGCTCTTCCGCGTTTTT
>JAICPX010000473.1 GCA_025929635.1 Chitinophagaceae bacterium | reverse complement strand
GGAAGAGCTCCAGAAAGTACATGAAAGGGATTTTGGACACAGCTGGGTATCTTCTTCGGCTTTTTTATTTTACCTGCAGGTAGCATGTATTGTGGCTTTTGTTCTTGGCGGCTGTTATATGCTTTATACCAAGCGTTTTGAAAAGCCTGAAGTGCCCGTGCAGGAAAGCAGCTTGTACACTCCCAAATACAAATAGGATATTCAAAATTTTTTTCAAAAGGGCATGTTGCTTATTTTTGCAGCCCTTAAGTTCTTTTTTGTGTTGATAAAAAAACTGCGGAAGTAGCTCATTTGGTAGAGCATAACCTTGCCAAGGTTAGGGTGGCCGGTTCGAGCCCGGTCTTCCGCTCAAGGTCCATCAGTTCAGCGCTGGTGGATTTTTTGTTTGGTTTAATGAGTTCCAAAGGTTCAAAAGTTTTGGTCTTCAGTTTATAACCTTTTAAACTTATTAAACTTGTTAAACCTTTTCAACTTTACTCCGCCCCGGTGGTGGAACTGGTAGACACGCAGGACTTAAAATCCTGTGGGCCGTAAGGCCTGTACGGGTTCAACTCCCGTCTGGGGCACTAACCAGTAAGGCGACTGATTAACGCAGTCGCTTTTTTTATGTACTACGCTTAAATACGTCACTCGGAGAAATGCCAACGCCACTACATCGTTTATTGTGAAAATGTTAGGGCAAGACTACAAAGGCATACTGAAGGTTTAGTTACTGCCACTCGAAATTGCAGGCCTGATGGATTAAAAGCATTCAAATCATTTAATACAGAATTACAAGCACGTCAGGAAGAAATCAGATTAAAGAAAGCAAAGAATACCAAATATCCTAATTGGCTAATTGATGGCAATTGGTAGACGCCAGCAACGCCTGTACCCCGATTCAATCGGGGTCCGGGGCACTAACAAAATGAGGTGACTGTTTAATAACAGGCGCTTTTTTATTTTCTATCTGAATCAATTTGTCTTCCGCTTTTTCCAGTAGTTCTTTTTGGGGAACATTCATTTTCTTTTGCATATCATCAAAAATGTCCTTTTCATTTTTGCTTGCCAGCTCGGCAGAATATTGCCTGATCTTTCTTCCCAATATGTATTGGTCCTGCCAGGCCCCGAGATACTTAAGAGTTGATTCGAGATGTTTGACGTCGGCAGAATTTTCCAGGAGTTCTTTGGGACAGATCTTTAACCAGTACAAAACATCTTTGAGCTGCTTTCTTATTTCATGTGCATTTTTATTAAAATGCTTTTTCAGTCGTTTGGTCTTTTTTATTTTTTCTACAGATAGGGCAATGATCTTTGCCGATGTTTCGGCAACAGGTAAACCATCAAAAAAGCTAAACGGAAAACTAAATATCGATTGTTGCTCATTGAATTTACCTGCGGCTTGTTTTGCCCATCGCCTGGTCAGCGATCTGTTCACACTTAAATATTCCTTGAAAGCTGGCAAAGCTATTTGCCATTTACGCTCCTGTATCCTGCAAAGCTCAAGCGACATGTCAAAGTCTCTTAGTCTTCCAAAAGTCTTGAACAAGTCTCTTATTTCAATAAATGAACCGCGCCATTCTTCTTTGGTAAATTCTTCATTCAACCGCAAATAGCTTCTCATTTTTTTTACTGCAACACGCAGGTCATGTACGGAGTCCTTAGTTGGCCTTTTGCGGCTGATAGTAAGATTATCAATAAATACTTTTTTCTGTTGTATCCAGTTTTTTAATATGAGGTTTTCCCCGTTCATTTTTTCGAAGGAAAGAAATTTATGCCCAATCTTTATTGAGCACGGTCAGGTAGTAAGAATAACGAATGTAAATTAATTATAAGTATAGTCAATTCTTCCCTGGAGAACTTTCTCTTTATCAAATAAAGCCTCTTTTGTCTTTAACCCTTTCTCATTGAACAAATAGCGCCAGGTAAGATAACCCAGGTTGCCCCCGGAAGTTGTAGTTATCTTTTGTATCACCCTGTCACTGTCATCGTATTCAAACAAAAAATCGGGTAATAAACGATTGGCTTTATAATTGAAACGTACTATATCGGTGAGACGATTTTTTTCATCGTAATAATAATAGATCGGGTCGGATAACACACGGGTTTTAAAGTTTCTTTCCTCGATCACGTTCCCCATTTCATCCACTTCAAATCTTACTTCAAGACTGTCCTTGCCATTGATGACCCGCCACATTTTATTTAGCTTGCCATCTTTGTACACATAATTGTGTACTTCAGTCTGCGAAAAATCGCCGCTGCTGTCTGCATCGGTAGCCGAATTACTGATAGAAGTAATTCTTCCATTGGCATCATACGTGTACGTGCTTACGCTCCTGACGCCGGCGGCTGAATCCACCGTACTGATCAAAAGACCGGCATCGTTGAACATATGACGTAGCAAAGAAACGGTTTGATTGATCCTTGTCGTGACCTTTAACATTTTTTCATTTGCAAATACGTCGTGCGTTTCGCCGAAATCTCTCACTGCTGTACCCTGTGGGGTAATGCCGGTTGCGGTTACCTTTTTTATATTATTGGCAACATAGGTTTTCATTTGCCTGGTTATATCGGCGGCCGCTACAATGTCTTTATAATAATACTGGGAATTTGACTGTAAGAAAAATAGCAATAAGGTCAAAAACGGTAGTTTCTTCATCGGAATGAATTTCAGTTCAAAAATAACCTAAACTGTCAATAAAGAAACGTGATTAGGTGTTTCTTATTTATTTTTAAGAAAAATTATAGGTGAGCCATATTCCACTGCGAAAAGAGACGGATTGTTTGAATTGCGGAGCTACGGTAATTGGCCGTTATTGCCACATTTGCGGCCAGGAAAATACTGTGAGACATGAGGGGTTTTGGCATATCGTCAAACATTTTTTTTACGACATTACCCATTTTGACAGCAAGTTCTTCGATACGCTAAAACTGCTATTATTCAAACCGGGGTTTTTATCAAAGGAATATGTAAAAGGGAAAAGGGCAAGCTATCTTCACCCGGTTAAAATGTATGTGTTTACTTCGGCAGTTTTCTTCCTGTTATTCTTTTCATTTTTCAGCTCCGGTACCTTGAAAGTAGGCACTGAAACGCCATTGACGAAAGAACAAAGATTGAGCATGATCACCGAACTTGAGGAAGAAGCTAAAACAGATACCACTACATCCATTAATGCTCAACTCGCTTTGCTGAAAGACACATCCCGAACCGTAACAGTTACCGATTTAATGAAGCTTGGCGATAGTGCCAATTTTACTTTTATCAATGTCACAGGTGCTGCTTCAAAATTCAAATCAGTGGCACAGTATGATTCTGTGCAAAGGGCTTTACCCAATGATAAAAAAGATGGCTGGCTGAGAAGAACGCTCAAAAGAAGAGAGATCGAGCTGAGCCAGCAGTATGGGCAGGATCCAACCAGCGGCGTCCGGAAATTTTATGATACCTTCTTACATAAGCTGCCCTACCTGCTGTTTATTTCTTTACCCCTGTTCGCTTTGTTCTTAAAACTACTTTATATCAGGCGAAAGGAGTTTTTCTACTTTGATCATGGCATATTCTCGATCCATCAATATATCTTCTCATTTATACTTTTACTAATTGTTTTTAGTTTCCAGGAATTATATGATTGGTTGCATGCAGGGGTCTTTAATATAATTGCGGTTTTGCTTTTTTTATCCGGAGGATTTTACCTGTATAAAGCCATGCGGAAATTTTATGGACAAAGAAGAGCTAAAACAATTACTAAATTTATCCTGTT
>JAICPX010000622.1 GCA_025929635.1 Chitinophagaceae bacterium | reverse complement strand
ATACAGGAGTCATTCCATCATCAGGTTGCATTTCAGTGATGCTGCATGGCCATGTACATGCATTCATGTGTTGCGAGTAATAACCTTCGCATGCACGAAAGCCAAGATCACGCAGCTTTATCATTTTAGTGGCTGCGCCATAATGTTCCATCGCATAGTTCAATGCAAGTTCAAGTGCCGCTTCCGATGTACTGTATCGTGGCAGCGCTTTATTCATATTTGTTGCAGATATACCTAAAATATTTTTTGATTGCGGTGTTGTCTGGTAATCCAGCTTTACCAGGTCCTCTATCACTTTCAGATCATGTAATTCACGGTGTGCTTTTTTAAGGGGCTGGTCACTTATCAATACATCATTTCCTTCCACTTTTACTTCGTATACTGCCTGCTGGTCCTTATATCCCGGTGGTGCACTGCCCGTTCTTATATTGTATTCCCATCCATGCCACGGACAGGTGACATATGTTCCATCATATTTATTCTCTACCAATCCCAATCCTAATGGCCCGGCTTTATGCAAACATGCATTGGCGATCGCCGATATTTCATTGTTGAAATGAAACAAAGCGATCTTGTGTGCACCCAGCTGAACGATCTTTTGCGAATTGTTTGGTAATTCATCAAGCGAACAAACTTTAATAAAGGACATAAGCAGTGTTGTTGATATATTAAGTTGAGGAAATTTTTCGGGAGCAGGAAATTAATTTTCATTACACTCCGGAACTTTAGCGAAGGAGTGCGGGCAGTTTATCATTTTTTTCTTCCAACAAATCTTATTACTGATCCTTTTCCATTATGATACAGGCCTTCGTTTAGTTCTATTTCTTTTTCTGCTAATTCTATTATCTCATAGTTCTGAAAGTCCGCTTTTATTTCGTCGATCGAAAATAACATCCTGATATCTGTGGGTCCGCCCACTTTTTCATTACGGGAAATATAGTCTAAATGTTTTTTACTGAATGCCTCAAAAATTATCACCCCACCTTTTTTTACATATTGATCAAGTTGTCGATGATATACGGATTTAATATCGGCTGGAAAATGAGCATAAATAAGCGCAATTGCATCAAATTGTTTGCTATAATTCAATTCCTGTAGCTCTCCAACCGCGTAGTCGATAGTTACGTTGTTCAGCTCTGCAAGTTGCATGGCTTTCTTTTTCCCTTCAATACTTATATCAAATGCAGAAACTGACCAACCCAGCTTAGCTGCAAAAACCGCATTACGTCCTTCGCCTTCAGCGGGAAAAAGTATTGATCCTGCTTCCAGCTTTTCTAATTGCTCTTTCAAATAATTATTTGGCTGTTCACCGTAAGCATACTCCTTATCACTATACCGGTTATTCCATCTCCGAAGCCATGGCTCATTCATAAATAAAGTTTTTGAGTTAACACCAGGTTCAGAATAGACGAAAGATAAGGACATTATTTTTTAAAGCTGTTATATAATCATTCTTCTTCGTCAGCTGAATGACAGTGGGTGCACCTCCTATTTTTTTCCTTTGCAGATAATGGTTCAGCACGAAAATATTACTTGCCCCCTTTGTGGCGACCAGGTTGACAAATTAGTTTACCGTTATCATATCGACAATGAAAAGTTTGTCCTGGAAAAGATCAAAGAGCATAACCCCGGCTGGGTGGTGAATGACGGGGCCTGCAGCCGTTGCGTGGATTATTATCATACCGAAGTGGTGATGCGGCAACGGATGCTGCCGGAGGTTGGGCCCTATTTCCCGGTCCGGAGTGCCGATGATTTTATAATTCTGCCGACGCCGTTGCGATTGGATGCGGATGCAAGGTTCACGGGGAAGGGAGTAACGATCTGTTTTATTGATAGCGGGTTTTATCCTCATCCGGATTTAACTGCGCATGGTAATCGGATTAAAGCAATTGTTGACATCACCAAACAATCAGGGTCTTTGAAAGCCCTCTCCTTTGGAGAAGGCTTGGGTGAGGTCTCATCGCGGTGGCACGGCACGATGACCGCTACCGTTTGCGCGGGTGATGGTTTTTTGAGTAATGGTTTGTATAAAGGAATTGCAAGCAAAGCGGAGCTTGTGTTGCTGAAAGTAATGTCTGCCAGGACTCCCTCCGAGAATGAAGAAGCCCCCCAGGATGACCCGGTCGGACGGGGCCATATCACAACAGAAAATATTGTAAAAGCATTGCAGTGGGTGCTGAAGAATTTTAAAAAGTATGATATACGGATCGTGAATATGAGCCTGGGT
>JAICPX010000397.1 GCA_025929635.1 Chitinophagaceae bacterium | reverse complement strand
GCTAAAGCAAAACCATCGCTTACATGCATGGCTAATTTTCAATTCAACCGCTTTGCTTCCTGCATGGCAAATTTTATCATCGCCCACCATTCAGGAGTTAACTGTATTACGTTGGGTTGAAACGGAATGACTGAAGAAGTATCTTTTATTGTCATTAAATAAGCACCACCGATCCCAACTTCTTTCATTGCTTCCAGGTCAGCAGTAATACCTTCTTTTGAAATAGCACCGTGCATCCAGTACCAGAATACCCATGGCTTTGCCGATTCCGGTGGATGGTGAAAGGCCTGTTCAATAATGTCAACAGGTTTCTTTACCTGCTGTGAATACCCGGAGAGAGAAATCAACAGCAAGCAGATCGAAGAAAAAAAATATTTTTTATCTATCAACATCAATTGTCTACCACATCAATTGTTCAATACATATAAAGTCACTAATAAACATAGTATTGTCGACCTAAGTTCCCGTTTAGGGGACAGGGGCTTGAAATTTCAACTTACTTTTTCCTTTATCAACAGAAGTCGCAACCGCAATTCCCCTGTTGTCTTTATTATCAACAGCACAATAAAAATGATACACCACGCCTTTCCATTTTACGACAAATGGTTTGTGTGCATACTTTTCATCATACGGTTCTGATGACTTGATCAAATCTTCTCCGTTCCAGTCTGTCCAATCAACCAGGTCATAGCTGCAGGCAAAACGATTGAATGTTTCTTTGGTTCTGTTTTCCCAAAATGCACCAAAATAAAACATAACCCATACATCATTGATCCTCTGTATCACTCCATCACCAGTGATCCCTATTTTATGATGAACCACCGGGTCTACCTGGTAACGCTGCCAGTTGAGCATATCATCACTTACTGCCATCCCGATCCTTTCAAACCACCGCCACTTAGGCGTATTATTACTTGTATCACCATTAGCGTTATAATACATCACAAACGGATGTCCCAATGTTTTGCTTTTATCCCGGATAACAGAACTCTTAAACAATTTTCTGTTTTCCCACCAGCGAACATCTTTATCAGTCATAGATAAAACAGGATCAGCAACTCGTTTCCACTCATGGGGCTTTGTTACATTGTGCCCGGTATATGCAATACCTATACTCAATTTACCGGATTCGTACCCGGTTTCTTTGCCGCCGATAAAACTCATCCAGTATTTCTTATCGAATTTTTCCATTTTATATGAACCACCCCATTTTGTATCCTGCAATGCTATATACCCGGCTTTTTGGTTAGCATCCCATGCTGTTGCATCTTTGTTAGTTGTATCACCAAAACTTAAAATTCGCCCCAATGATTGCCATTCCAGGAGGTCTTTGCTTTTTGCCATCCATGTTTCATAACCTCTGCCATCAAAAACAATATAAGTCATATACCAGTTTTTTCCTTTGCGAAAAACTGAAGGACAATCTATTCTGAAAGAATCGTTTTTAGGAACAATAACCAATCCATATTTATAAGGCGTTTTTACTTCATCATAGACCTTTTGCATTACAGACAGAGGAACTTTTCTCTGCGCTTTCAATTGAAACACGGAGACACAAAGGACAATAAGAAACACGAAGTACATCTTTGTGACACTCCGTGTCTTTGTGTCTCTGTGGTTTAAAAATCTAAAACTTAATTTCCTTTGCTCTCTCACCCGCTGTTTTATTTTTTGAATTAAAAGGAACAATATAAAAACTATAGTGGTATGGTTGCGCTTTAATCTGGTATTGCTCCAGTGGTGCAGCGACATCACTCCAGCTGTCATTACCACCGACCCCCATTTGCACCAGATCAATATTTAATGTAATATAATCTGCCGGTTTCAATTTGTTGGTATGCTTTGCATTTTCAATATTCTCTTCAGAATAAGGCCAGGCACTCATGCTTAACAAACTATCGGCAACAATCAGCAACCCATCCTTGGTTTTTGGATCGCTTATGTACATCCATCTTATATCCGTGCGATTTCCGTTTTCTTGTGGTACGACATAATTTTCCATGAATGCATAAATATCCTGACTATAAACCCCTACATCCATCCCATACCTTCTATCAATATAATTTTCAAACGGTCCACGTCCAAAATATTCTACTTGTGTATAATCTTTATTGATACCACCTTGTATGCCGATTTTAGGAATATTGGGCAAACCGGCTTTCACATCAAGCCAGTAATCAACCTGGATCACTCCGTCAGAACGTACAGTGTAAACAAGTTTAACCGTTGCACTGTCATTGATCAGACTAAACTGGTTTGTGATGATCAAATCTCCCGTTGATGAATTGTTAACTGAAGTTGTTTTTGATCTAATTCCTGCATCATACCATTGCTTTAATTTACGGTGTGGCTTCCATCCCCTTCTGTCATTATCAGTCAACGGTCTTTTGAAATGAGGAATAAATGAAGAAAATATCTGTTCCTTTCCTTTATATTTTAAAGATGATAAGCCTCCTTCAAAAGCACCACCCACATGAATAAATAAATCCCTGGCCTCTGCGATGACGCCATTTAATCCCTCATTTATTGTAAACTTTCCGGCACGTTTATTCGAAACCATTGAAGTGAAAGCCTTTTTGATCGGTAATTGATTACCTGCAATCTCAAACCCTCTTTTTGCCCATGGTTCATCCTTTATCAAAATAAAACTTATGTCAGCATGGTATTCTGCTCCTGGTCTCATCCCTGGCAACCATCTCGAAATATCATATGTCACAACAGTTGCCGGAGCCACATCAATTCCGCCGATATCCTGGTCCACGATAATTTTTCCATCCTCTTTTACTTTAAGTACAGCGGTGTATTTATTTACACTTCTAACTTCACTCCTGTTAATGATCCTAATTAACCCTTTCGTCGAATCAGCCCATTCAACCTGTATTGGCTGAAATATTCTCTTACATTCATACATCGCGGCCTTTGGCCTTCCATCGGCTGCTACAACCCCTTTGATTGTGAAATTGTCAAAATATTTTTCTCCAAAGTCACCGCCATAGGCATAATATTTAACACCTGCTGAATCAGTTTTCTCCAAACCCTGGTCTTTGAATTCCCAGATACAACCCCCGATTACTCTTGGTGTAGATCGCCATTGATCCCAGAATTCTTTGAGATTGCCTGCACTGTTGCCCATTGCATGTGCATATTCGCAAAAGAAGATAGGTCTTGCATCACCGTTCTTCTGATTGACCAATAGCGGTGCCGTATAGTCAGAAGGATACATACGGCTGATCACATCAACATAATACTGGTCAAGCGGATTCTGAATTCGATGTGAGTGATCATTTGATTTTAGATACCGAGGATCCGATGGATCGATATAGCCTTCTTCTTTCGGACTTCCCATTGCGGGTTCATAATGTAATGGTCTTGTTATGTCAAAATCTCTTATCCATCCGGCCATCGCGGCATGATTGGGACAACTTCCCGCTTCATTTCCCAAGCTCCACATAATAATTGATGGATGATTTTTGTCTCGTAATGCCATTCGGCTTATTCTTTCTAAAAATGCAGCTGTCCAGCTTGCATCATGATCCAGCTTGCCACCCAAGCCATGTGTTTCATGATTTGCTTCATCGATCACCATGATACCAAATTCATCACACAGGTCTAACAAATAAGGATCACTGGGATAATGTGAAAGACGGATACAATTAAAATTAAATTGCTTGATCGTTCTAACATCCTGCAAAATGTCTTCTCTTGATAATGCTTTACCTTTTCTTGGGTGATGGTCGGGACGATTGACGCCATATAGATAAGTGAGTTTACCATTAATTAACAACTTACTGTCAGATTTCCGAAACTCAATGGAACGAAAACCAAGTTTACAGGTCTTTACCTCCAGCACATTGCCCGTGCTATCCTCCAAACTCAAAACGAGCTTGTACAAGTTCGGTTCTTCAAAGCTCCATTTCTTTGGATTGGATATCGTTGTTTCCAATAAGCCAAACTTCACTCTGTCCAATCTTGGATGTATCTCATTAATAATATCCTCAACCTTTCTGGTCAGCGAACTGTGCAAGACAGATTTTCCAGCTTCATCATACAATTGTGCCTTCAACACATAACCCTGTATTTCATGACCGGTTAAATTTTCAATGCGCGGACGAATGCTCAGCACAGCATCTTTATATTCTTTATCGAGTTTTGTTTGGTAAAAGAAATCAGCAATTCTCAATTTCGGCTCCGCATGCAGGTATACTTCACGATGAATTCCACTTAAGCGCCATTGATCCTGGTCTTCTAAGAAACTTCCATCACTCCACCGAATGACCCAGACAGATAGAATATTTTCTCCGGCTTGTAAATAAGGTGTGATATTAAACTCGGATGGCAAAAAACTGTCTTCAGCGTAGCCGACAAATTTTCCATTCAGCCAGACTTTGTATCCAGAACTTACACCGCCGAAATGAAGGGTAACATTCATGTTCTTCCAATCAGCAGGAATGGTAATGGAGCGCTGATAACAACCTACTCCATTATAATCTTTGGGAACATAAGGCGGATTGACGG
>JAICPX010000444.1 GCA_025929635.1 Chitinophagaceae bacterium | reverse complement strand
GCGGCGATGATGTATTAAGAGTAACTGCAAGAAAAGATGAGTGGGGCGAAGTCCAGACCTATGATGGCAAACCGGGGTGGATATGCAATGATTGCCGCTTTCATAAAAAACATAAATATGATTGGGAGATAGAGGGAGTAACAAATGTGCATCGTCACTCCGTGATCTCTCAGAATAAATATAAAGTACTGGAAATTCCAAAAGAGCCATTGCCTGAGGTAATGGGAGGCAGACAACCAAATTTATTAATGGATATTCATACAATCAGCGGCGTCAATGAGCCGGAGGTGGACCTGAGCAAGGTACCGGGACCTGCTACCAGTAAGACATTTGACAACGGGAACGGTAATTAAGAATTAGTAATTATTAATCAATAATTGGGATGGACTGGGCGATATTATTAGAAAAAGCAATTTTGATCTTAGCCGTAGTAACTGTTTCCCTGGTTATTGCGATGTATGCAACATGGGCAGAGAGAAAGGTTGCTGCGGTGATACAGGATCGCCGCGGGCCAAACAGGGCGGGGCCATTTGGTTTATTACAACCTGTTGCCGATGGATTAAAACTCTTCATGAAGGAAGAGATCATTCCGAATTCATCTTCAAAATTTCTGTTTATAGCAGGCCCGGCATTGGCAATGATCACGGCATTAATGACAAGTGCAGTAATTCCGTGGGGGCCCGCTGTGAATTTGTTTGGAAGAGATATTAATCTCCAGATTGCGGATATCAATATTGGGATGTTGTATGTTTTTGGAGTAGTAAGCCTCGGCGTCTACGGTATCATGATCGGTGGTTGGGCATCGAATAATAAATTTTCGTTATTGGCTGCAATCCGTGGCGCGTCCCAAATGATCAGTTATGAATTGGCAATGGGGCTATGCCTTATCGCAGTATTGATGTTAACAGGGTCATTACGATTGAGTGTAATTGTCGGTGAACAGATAGGGGGGCTTTGGAATGTGGTTTATCAGCCTTTGGGGTTCATGATATTTTTTGTCTGTGCATTGGCTGAATGTAACCGTACGCCTTTTGATCTGCCTGAAGCTGAGAATGAGTTGAATTTCGGTTACCACCAGGAGTATTCTTCAATGAAGCTGGGCTTTTATTTATTCGCTGAATACATTAATATGTTCATTAGCGGGGTGGTGATGTCAACTTTGTATTTTGGTGGCTATGACATTCCTTTTGTTAATGAAGCTCAGTGGGGTAATGCGTGGTGGGTCGGATTAGTCGGATTTGGCGTACTTATGGCAAAGGCTTTGTTCTTTGTATTTGTGTTTATGTGGATACGATGGACAATACCAAGATTCAGGTATGACCAATTAATGAATTTGGGATGGAAAGGGTTGATACCATTGGCGCTTTTGAATATGGTGGCGACGGCGGTAGTGATATTGTTGTTGAATAAATAGTGAAACGTGAGACGTGAGAAGTGAAACAAATCTCACGTCTCACTTTTGACGTTTCACGCTAGACAAAATAGAATTGCTGTTGCTGGGCTCATAAGATATATTTGCAAACTTTTTAAAACAGGATTTCGTGGCGAGGGAAATTAAAAAGGGGGTTTCATGCAGACGTTAACAAACAGGGCAAAATTGGTGGACCGTAAGCCGATGACGGCAATGGAAAAGATTTATCTCTGGAATATTTTGAAAGGAATGATCATTACTTTCAAACATATTTTTAAAAAGAAGGCGACGATCCAATACCCGGAGCAAAAAAGAAGTTTCAGCTCGGTGTTCCGGGGTCTTCAAATTTTGAATCGTGATGAAGAGGGACGTGAACGTTGCACTGCCTGTGGTTTGTGTGCGGTAGCTTGCCCTGCCGAAGCGATCACGATGGAAGGGGCCGAGCGCTTACCCGGTGAAGAACATTTATACCGTGAAGAAAAATATGCCGCAAGGTATGAGATCAATATGCTGCGTTGCATATTCTGTGGTTTGTGTGAAGAAGCCTGTCCAAAAGATGCGATCTATCTATCGCAAACTTTTGCGCCGGCAAACTATTCACGTGAAGGATTTATTTATAAAAAAGAAGATCTGTTGATCCCTCATCCGAAAGAGAATCCAGAGGCGTATAGGAAAGCGCTGGGTGAAAGGAAAGCAAAAAATAACTAATAATTATTAATTGATAATTATTACCGGTTAACTGATTATTGAGAAATGGGAATAACACCAATACTATTCTGGGTACTTTCCACGATGGCGCTGTTCAGCGCATTAATGGTGATCACCAGTAAGAACCCGGTACACAGCGTGATTTGGCTGATCCTCGTCTTCTTTGCAATTTCCGGTCATTACCTTTTGTTGAATGCACAATTTCTTGCTATCGTAAATATCATTGTTTATGCCGGTGCCATTATGGTGTTGTTCCTGTATGTCCTGATGTTGATGGATCTGAAAAAAGAAATGGAGCCGCAAAAGAACCGCTGGTTGAAAATAGCCGGAGCTGTAGCGGGAGGAAGTCTATTATTGGTATTGGTAGCGGCTTTAAAGAAAGCAGATATCGGGAAAGATATTGCTGAAACAAGAATGGGAGATATTGGGTTAATTGAAAACTTAGGTAGAATACTATTCACTGATTTTGTAGTGCCTTTTGAGATCAGCAGTATTTTATTTTTGAGTGCGATGGTAGGTGCGGTGATGATTGGAAAGAAAGAGTAGCTTGATACTGGGTCCCGGATACCAGACTCCGGCTCCAGGTTATCCAGTATCCGCTATCCAGTATCCAGCATCCAGTATCCAGTATCTAGTAAACAGTAATTAGAACATGCCGGTCAATTATTACATATTATTGTCTGTTGCACTTTTCTGTATTGGGATCGTGGGTGTATTGACAAGACGCAATGCGATTATCATTTTCATGTGTATTGAACTTATGTTGAATGCCGTGAATTTGTTATTGGTAGCATTTTCCAAAATGCATCATCTTAAGAACACAGTAAATGCAGCGACGGGTAGTGATGGACAACTATTTGTATTCTTTATAATGGTAGTAGCGGCTGCCGAGGTTAGTGTTGGATTGGCGATCATTGTTATGATGTACAGGAACATTCATTCCGTGGATATAAACTTTTTGAACAGGCTGAAGCATTGACGCATGAAGGCTGGGGTCTGAAGTCAGCTATCAGACTTCAGACCTCCGGCTTCAGGCCACATTTCGCGATATGAAGAACGCATTAGAAATATCTTATCTCGTCCCGTTATTTCCATTGATCGGTTTCCTGATCATCGGATTGGGAAGAAAGTACTTGTCAAAATCGCTGACCGGGATAATCGGCAGCGGTGTTGTCCTTGCATCATTCATTGTCAGTCTGTGGCTTTTTTTAGAGGTAAAGGACGGCAATTCGGGCGTTGCAGATTATTTCAATTTCATTTCAGTTGCCGATCTTAAGATTCGTTTTGCATTCCAGATAGATGCCTTATCAACCCTTTTTCTTTTAATAATCACAGGTGTTGGCTTTTTGATCCATGTTTATTCAGTCTCATACATGCATCATGAAAGCAAAGAACATTTTGCAAGATATTTTTCTTATCTCAACCTGTTTGTATTTTCCATGTTGTTGCTGGTGATGGGCGCCAACTTTGTAATCCTGTTTATTGGTTGGGAGGGTGTTGGTCTTTGTTCTTACCTGCTGATTGGATACTGGTTCAAAAACACGCAATATAATTATGCGGCAAGAAAAGCATTCGTGATGAACCGTATTGGTGACCTGGCTTTCCTGATCGCTGTATTCTGGATCTTTTCGAAAGTAGGGTCCACAGACTTCAGCGAGGTTTTTTCATTTAAACATTTTTCATCAACCGATATCACTGCAATTACGATTCTACTTTTTATAGGCGCTACAGGAAAAAGCGCACAGATACCATTATATACATGGTTACCCGATGCGATGGCAGGTCCAACGCCAGTTTCAGCATTGATCCATGCTGCTACAATGGTGACCGCAGGCATTTACATGATCGCAAGAAGTAATGTATTGTATTCCCACGCGCCCATGACACAAAACGTGGTTGCTTATATTGGC
>JAICPX010000068.1 GCA_025929635.1 Chitinophagaceae bacterium | reverse complement strand
CCAAACACAAGCGAGGTTTCATTAAGATCACCCGAACTTTTCATCGCCATTACTTTTGCCCGCACTTTTTCTAATGCAGCTTCGATCTGTGCTTCTCTTGCCTGTGCCTCGGCTTTTTGAAGATCCAGGAAACGGGTATACGCCTGGTCGAAGACCTTCGAGAATTTTTTGAGTATATCATTCTGCGCCTCAGAAAATGGTTTTTCAGCGTACCGCGTAATGTGAATCCCCGTGTTCTTAGCTATCCCAACTGACATGTTTGCACATTCATGGTGCAAAAGGAGTTCCTTTTGTTGTTCCGGAGTATATCGAAAATCCGTATGATCAAAAAGATATTTAAGCAATTGATTTTTTTCTTCAAGATCATAGAAATTTGAAATGAGCGCTACTCTGTTTTTCCTTGCATCAAATAAATTCCTGAAGTAAGAAATGTCGGTATAGTTTACAGCGACACCCAAATGCTGTTGGTCTTTTCTATTTTCGAGCCACCACACAGTATCCTTTGAGTCTTCTTTAAATATTATGATAATGGCTGTGTCCAATTCAAAGTTCAGATCACTTAGCCTCTCAAAAACGGAATGAATCACATCTTTTAGTTCATCGCTTTTGTGCATGGCTAAAGAGCGTGAACGAACTTTTTCCAATGCTGCTTCGATCTGCGATTCTCTTGCCTGTGCCTCCGCTTTTTGAAGATCGAGAAATCTTGTATAGGTCTGCTCAAAAACTTTTGCAAATCTTGTAAAAATGGAATGATCCTGCGGGCATTGCTCCCGTGTCACAAAAACTAAAAGCCCGTAAGAGTAATAGGCAAAATGAAATATTGTGTGATCCGAAACTATTTCTTTATAATCATTACGATTTTGAATAAGTGGCAAGACATATTCAAAATGTTCTTTTAATTCTTCGCCCTGGACTTTCAATTCCAGAAACCTTTCTCCGTTTTTCCAACCCTCATACATCTTTCTTGATACCCCATCTTGTGTATGATCATACCTGATCTTAGGCATCTGCCCTTTTAATGGATCTGACATCCACGCATCAGAAAAAGGTTCACCAGCATGACAAACATGAATACCATCACCTATCAAAGGAATTCCCAGCGATTCAATTTGCTGAAACATTATTGTATTTGTTTCCTGTAACTCATCACTTTTTTGCATGGCCATTGTTCTTGCCCGAACTCTTTCCAATGCCAACTGTATTTGCGCTTCTCTTGCCTGGGCTTCGGCTTTTTGAAGATCCAAAAAACGGGTATACGTCTGTTCAAAAACTTTGGCGAACCGTTTAAAAATCTCATGAGCTTCTGGTACAGGATCGTAAGTAATAAACAAAAGATATCCCTGTAAAAAGAAGGCATGATGATTGAGCATGCGATCTGGCAGGGGAATACCGGCCTGGCTCATTTGATTCATGAGCTCACCCACAACCGGTAAAGTTCTCATATAACTAAGATGCGAAATCAGTTTATCCCCGCTCAATTCCTGTTCAAAAAAAGTATCACCTCGTATTGCTGCTTCATAACATTCGGCCAATGCAGGTTCTTCTGTAAGCGGCAGGCTAAACGGTTGTTGAATGAGGCCTTGACTGGACATCCATGAAGTAACTGCTTTCTTACCCTCTTGCCATATATTGTAGCCGGTACTAAAAACGTGAATACCCAATGACTCTATTTGCCGGAATAATAAATTAGCTGCTTCCGGCAACTCATCACTTCGCTGCATTCCCATTGTTCGACTCCTCACTCTTTCCAGGGCCGCCTCAATTTGTGATTCTCTCGCCTGTGCCTCGGCTTTTTGAAGGTCAAGGAATCTTGTATAAGTCTGTTCAAAGACTTTTGCAAACCGGCTTAGTACCGATATGTCATCATTGGAAAGTTGCTCAGTACCGATCGCCTGTACAAGACCATGCTTCGTTGCAACGCTTGAGAGTATCACTTTATCCAGTTGCTGCATCATCATTTTAGTTGATTCGGGAAGTCGCTGCAGATCCGTTCTTGTAAATAGTATTTCATCCCAGCTTTTCTTTAATCCTCCACCCAGTTCAAATACTGCGAATGGTTCTGCATTCTTCCAGGTATTTAACTGGTAGTGATACAAAGGATGATCAGCATAAGGGACATGATAACTTTCAGGTAAAACGGCTTGTTCAATGCCTGATGCCCAATAATCAGCCCCTAAAGTTGTATTATCAAAAAGAACAATATTGCAAAGGTTCAAATTGAATCCAAGCAATTGCATTTGTTGAAAAACGGAAGCAACCACTTCAAGCAATTCATCACTTTTATGCATACCCATGGAACGGCTCCTTACTCGTTCCAGGGCAGCTTCTATCTGTGCTTCCCTTGCCTGCGCTTCGGCTTTTTTAAGATCAAGAAAACGGGTATAGGTTTGCTCAAATACAATTGCAAGGCGCTTCAGTATATCAAGTGTTTCCGGGCTATAGGCAGCTGTACCCTGCAACGTTAACAGGCCATGGGAAAAATAGGCATTATGTGTTACCCATTTTGTAATTCCTGCATCTCTTAATGGCCGGAAAATTTCTGCCAACTCCGGCAACTGATCTGAAAGATCGAGAAACTCATTTAATTGCTGTCCTGATATTTCCGTAGTGAAAAAAAGTTGTTTTCTTTTTCCAGCCGGTGTTGCTTTCCATGTTTTATATTCTTCCCTGACAATTGGAAAATGGTTAAATGGAAATGTGAATGTGGAAATAGTTCCGTCCGATTTGTAAAAATGCGCCCAGACAGAGGCAACGCCTGTTTCTTCATCGATCAGCCCGATCTCTATGTCGGTTGATTCATTATTGATTTCCAGTTTTTCAAATTCATGGTAAACCAGCTTCACTACTTCCAGCAATTCTTCACTTTTATGCATCGCCATGGTTCTTGCTCTCACCCGCTCCAGCACCAGTTGAATCTGTACTTCTCTTGCCTGTGCCAGCGCCTTTTCAATATCGATGAATCTTCTATAGGCTAGCTCAAATACATTGCGGAATCGCTTGAACAGTTCGATCTCTTGCTCATTCAACGGAGCATACGTAGAAATTCCCAATGCGACAGGACCCAACGAATACCAGTAATAATTTAAGGAATCCGCTGTTTCAAGATAACTGTCAATAAATACATTGGTAGATCGCTGGTACTTCAACCATTCCTCAACTTCCTGTCCTTTGAATGAATGTGTCCAAACCAGGTTGGCCCGGTTGAGCATTTGATTTGCAAATTTTTCAGCAATCGGATGGTTATTAAATTCAACTTCCGTAACAAGTAATTTATCATGCTTTGCATAATACTCATAATTCATGTAAGAGCCTTTCTCTTCATAAAAAATAGCGGTCTGGATATTCCTGATTTCTCTTACGCCTAATGAGGTCAATTCATAAGAAATAATCCTGCAAACTTCCAGCATATCAGAAAGGTCTTTCATCGCCATGGCAGTCGTTCGGACCCTTTCCAATGAACTTTCAATTTTTAACTCCGCATTTGCTTTTTCGATCTGTTCATTCAATTCAGTCAGTTCTTTATTACGTTGGCTAATCGCCTCAGCTTTGTGAGAAATCTCAAGATTTGAAACTTTCTGACTGATCGTATTTTTGTGAAGCTCTTTTTCTAGTTGGAGATGGGCTTCCAGTTGAGTAAGTGATTCTTTATAATTTCCTTTTTGACCATGATATTCATGTAAATTGTAATAAGCCTTACTCAATAAATCCTGGGCTTTTATTTCATCAGCGATCTTTGCAGCGCCTGAGATCCAATCAAAGATCTGTTGATCTTCAATATCGCGCCGTTTTTTATGAAGATCGGCCAGGAATAAAAGAACTTCGGCCTCCCCTCTTTTATCCCCTCTTGCCTTCCTAATTTCCAAACTTTCATTTGAGAATTTTGAAGCTCGTTTTATATCACCAGCCTGCTCATATATTTCAGCCAGGTGAAGCAATGCATTCGCCTCTCCTTTTTTATCGCTCGTACTCTGACTTATTGCAAGGCCCTGCTTACAATAATCGATAGCCTTATCAAGCTCATTCAGCTTGAGATAAGCGATGCCAATATTATCAAGGCTCCCGGCTTCTCCCCATTTATCACCGCCGGCCTGCCGCATTGGCAAACCTTGCAAAAAATAATCAAGTGCTTTTATATAATCACCATTCTCAAAATAAATCGAGCCGATAAGATTGATACAATACGCTTCATAAAGTGAATTATTTATTGTTCTGCACACTGCCATGGCCCGATAAAAATATTCAAGCGCAGTTTCAAAGTCGCCGAGGTGCTTATAGGTAACACCTAACTGATAATAATGCGTGGCATGGTTTTCGTCAACAGGCGTATTCTCTGTCAAGGCAAGGGCCTTAAATAACAATTCAAGCGAGCCACCAAGATCACCTTTGTTACGATGAATGATGCCCAGGTATTCGTACACCAACGCCTGGCCAGACAGATCATGGACAGCCTCATAAATTGAAAAGGCCTCATTCAACAAAGGAACCGCCTCATCATTCATGGCCAGGCGAATATTACAGAAACCTATGTTACGCAACCCGTCAGCTATTCCTTTTCGGTAATTGATACTTTTTGCCAGCCCGAGGGATTCCTGGCTCCTGCTTAATGAACGCGGAGAATCATTTACCCTGGTTTCCCAGGCCTCCCTGTTAATTGAATCAATTTTCTCTTTTAATAATTCTATATCTGTTTCCGTGGTCATTAAGAGTTTTGCTGGTTATTCTTTTTTTCCCAATCTTTAACAACTGAAATTAATGATTTATTAAACACCATAATATAAGCCACTATGAACCAAAAAAACGCTGAATTACAAGCGATAACAGATACCATCAACCTCTATGTTTATGGACTTCACACGGGGGATATCGACACCCTGAAAAAAGCTTTTCACCCAAAGGCTATGATGTACGGAATTAGTGCGAAGGCAGTAACAATTGTTGAGATCGATGGATTATATGGTTTTGTTGCGGCTAATGATCCACCATCAAAAACGGGGGAACCTCACCAGTGCTTTATTACTTCTATTCAACATGCAGGCAACGCAGCTTCTGTTGAAATGGTTGAAGAATCTGCATTCGGAAGCGATTATACAAACTATTTCCACTTGTTGAAGATAGATGGAAAATGGGTGATCGTAAGTAAAACTTACAATACGTCGCTGAGGCCGTAACGTTCATTTCATATAAAACTCCCATGCGATCAGGTCAGGATCTTTGAAGGCAACATAAAGCTTATTCAACGTTGTGTCGAGTTTGACGCCGGTGTTTTCAACCCCCGCATCAGTTATCTTCTTTGTAAACTGGTGTAATTCTTCTTCGGTTTCACAAGTAATAGCAATGTGATCGAGTCCCACCCCGAAAGGACTAAAGGTTGAATGTTTTTTATCCCGTGGCTCCGCTTTTTTAAAGGCAACAAAAACACTACCCGTTAAATAAATGATCAGGTCAGGCTTATCCATTACCAGTTTCCATCCCAAAGAATTTCCGTAAAATTTCTTTGTGACATCGAAATCAATTGAGCGCAGGCAAATGTGGTGGATATAACCTTTCATTGGACTTGCATCAAAATGATTTTCCTGTTCAGCGATCTTTCCTTCCTTATTTATGACAAAACGATCCACTGCCCGAAGCGTGGCTCCCATAACCGCTATATAGAATTCGACTTTGGTAGCTATTTCGGTTAATGACTCATTATAATAATGATCGATTATTTTTATTTCAGCTCCATCCAGTGCCGGCTCCAATGGTTTCCACCATTTTTCAAACAATTCTTTCTTTCCATTTACCGGGTTGCCCGATCCTCCCGGGGCCAGCGGTGCCCTGAATAGAATATCATCGCTAAATGGAATTGCATTAAAATCTTTGTCCCTTAATGCCTGGAAATAAGTTTCTGCAACCTGTTTAAGTTGTTCTTTGGAATGCATGGTGGTATTTTTATCCTTTAAATTTAAGGATAACTTATTTTCAAAATAAAGCCAGGGAAATCTTAATGCGTATAAAGTTGATGCACCGTCTCCAGTTGTAAAACCTCAACTGCTTTGTCATAAAATTCTTTTGCCCGTTGCGGGGAGCTGCCAATACAGACCACACCTAGTTTTCCGAATTGTGATAAGGCCCCGATCAGGTGAAACATCACACCCTCCTGCAAGGTGCCATCATAATGCAGGTCGTGAAGCATTGCTATATCAATCAGGTCAGGAGGTGTAAGCCCGTGATACTGGTCGTTGCGCAGGTTATCGGAACAAAAATAATACCTCACCTGCCCGTTGGCAGTATAATACAATCCTCCTTTCTCATTATAAAGGCCGTCGGTCAAAAACTGGAGCATGATATAGGGATGTGTTGTACCGCCTTTACGCAGGTTGATCTCGATGGGATAATGAACCCATCCCTTTTTTTCTTTTACTGAAATAAAATCAACGGCAAACCGTCCAAGCACTCCCTTTTTTTTCAGCGCTTCTGCAACCTGTCTTCCAATTTTGCCAAGGTCTATTGCATACTCCTTTGATGCTGGAAAATATGCACCTAAATAAACCTGCCCACTCTCGCCTCCGAGTTCCTGGTCATGGGTAGAAACGACTTCACATACCCCAGAGGGCATGATGCGGCACTGCACCGAGGGCGATTGTTTGATCTTGCCTTCTACAAATGCCTCAACGATACCACCCATCTGCTTTATCTTTTGCATAAACATTTCGTAGGACAGCTCATATGAAACCATTTTCAATCTTTCATGCATCTCTTCTTTGATATGATCCCTGGACCGAATGTTCTTGCTCTTATCGTTATAAGAAAATAGAGCATTGCCATCACCGGAAAACCCGTCATTTACTTTTACAACAGCCCGTCTTATTGAAGGATTTTGTTTTCTTAATTCGGCCAGTGCATCAGCAATATCCTTTTCAGAATACAGATCTTCAAAGCCGGGGGGCACATTCAGTCCGCATTCACGAAAGATCTTCCGCCCGTTACTCTTATTACCCAATTCAAACAGGTCCGGGTCACATCCGAAGATCGGTACCTGGAGCCGAACAGCAAGTGTCCTTTCCAGCGGCGTCACATTAAAACAAGCCATATGCGCCTCATGATCGGGAAGTATCGTTTCCCTGATGCGTTGCATCAGTCGTGGTCGTTCCAGTATTTTTTCTGTAAGAGGTTTGGAAGAAGAATCATAACAACTCAGTAAAGTGAGTCTTTGTTTCGCATGATACCCGGTAATCCCCGGCAGCAAGTGAAGATAATAGTCAATGATAACCGGGTCAACCGTCTCGCTGGTAACATATATAACATTTGTTCTTGGGTTGCGAAGCAACAACAACATGCAAAGCAGTCTTTCCTCATAATGATTGATGCCACTTATTTTGGAAAGTATTTCCTGGTCCATGGTAAGTGAAGGAATAACAACAACGGTACATGGGGCCAGCTTGTCCGAAAAAACAAAATCAAAATGACTGCGAAGTTTATCCTGGAGATCCTGGAATAGCTGCTTTTCCTCCTTCGACCCCGGAGCGATAATGCCCGGCTGTCCATTTCCGCCCACGGGTTTCTTTGTCTTCTTCACAACAGGTGTTTGCATAAAATTGTTTTTGGATCAACCAATTATTATTTTGAAGAATTGATCAATAGCAAAACCCCGGGTATGTGTCAGGCTTCTTGCCCCGTCCATACTGCGCCACCAATGCTGCTTCTCGCAGCGCCGGTAACGGAAGATAAAAAATTATATTCTTCCCGCCAGCGAAGAATACCCATAAAAGCTATACAGATCGATTTATTAACGTCGTCGATGCTCTTCTCATTGATTCCGAGCTTTTCTGTACTGCTTTTATAAAATTCACCATTGCCACCCAATGCTTTATCTAGTTCTGTAAGGTGGGTGATCACAGGTAAACCAGTAACAGCGGCAATGGATGCCCCGCCAGTCCCTGCATCAACCAAGTCAGCATGAACGGTGATAAGCGCTACCTGGTATTGAATATTATTTTCTTCAATGAAGCCTTGTATCAATTCATTAATTGCCCCTGTGGGATACGCTTTATAATTCTTTAGCCCAAAACTCCATTTAGCTGCGTTCTCATGAAACTCACTAAACGAAATGACAACGGAAGAATGGGAAAATAAAACCCCTAAAGCCCGGTATACCATTTTGATTTCAGATTGCGGATTTAAGATTTTAGATTTGTTCGAAAGTACGGGACTGCCGCAGCAAAAATCCGAAATCTAAAATCAAAAATCCTCCGAAGGAGTTCCTTCGGAATAAAATCACAACCGTGGTCGTAAACCTAAGCGAACAACATTCTCTTGTCAGCAACTGGATAGGCGAACTGCGTGATGTCAATCTTCAGCAGGACAGGATGCGTTTTCGCCATAACCTGGAGCGCATAGCAGAAGCAGCTGCTTATGAGATCAGCAAGGTGTTACCTTTTATAGAAGCAGAAGTAGAGACCCCGCTTGGAATAGCCACAGCTAAGATCATGAATGATCAACCCGTGCTGGCAACCATTCTTCGCGCTGGCATTCCTATGCACAATGGCTTGCTGAATTTTTTTGATAAAGCTGACAATGCATTTATCGCTGCCTACCGTAAGCATGAAAAAGATGGCAGTTTTGAGATCAGCCTGGAATATATGAGCTGCCCGGATCTTGAAAACCGGATCGTTGTTATCTCTGACCCGATGCTGGCAACCGGCGCTTCCCTGGTAAAAACCATTCATTTTTTAAAAGAAGAGGGGCCGCCAAAAGAGATACATGTGGTTTGTGCTATTGCCTGTACCGTTGGTATTGAATATGTAAAAAGAGAGGCTCCCGCGACTACTATCTGGTGTGGGGATATTGATGAGGAGTTGACGGCAAAAGGTTATATCGTACCCGGCCTGGGTGATGCCGGCGACCTGGCTTACGGCTCGAAGGCCCAGAGCTAAAGCCCCATTTTGTTTTCATTTGCCCGTATGACAATTAATAAGACGGTTTGGAAAATGTAAAAATCATAGAGCCTACAGTTTTACCCGTGGGCTACACGCATTATACAGCAAAATTCGAGTTTCACAGGTCTCTGAAATAATGTATATTTATTCTTCTATAATCTGCAAATGAAAAAATTTCTTGGACTACTTACCCTAGTGGGGATTGTCGTTGTGTCACAAGCACAAGATCCCAACTTCTCCCAGTTTTTTGCATCACCGCTTACTTTGAATCCCGCATCCACCGGAAAATTTGATGGTATATTCCGCGTAGCAGGTAATTACAGGAATCAATGGCCGTCGATCAATAATGCTTTTGTGACCAAAACCGCTTCCGCAGATTTTCATTTGTTAAAAGGATACCTGTCTGATATCGATCGTTGGGGCATTGGTGGACTATTTATGAGCGATCAAAACGGGAATGGAGCCATAACGACCAATCAATTTTCACTTTCTACTGCTTATCATAAAGGACTTGATGAGGATGGTTATCACCAGATCGGTGTAGGTTTCCAGGGATCATACACTAATAAAAGACTGGATGTATACAAGCTCGATTTTGAAGATGAGCTGACCGCACTTGGATTTACGGGTACTACAAGCGAGATTTTTCCGCAAAGTAATCTGCAGGTAAGTTACATGGACATCAATGCTGGTGTTTTATATAATGGAAGTACAAATGGCTACAATAATTTTTATCTCGGAGCTTCTATGTATCATATCAACCGTCCCAAAGAAACTTTCCAGGGTGGACAGTTCTATTTGAATTCGAGAACAACGATAATGGGTGGTGGCCGCCTGCCGACAAATCAATACAATGCATTTCACTTCAGTGCCAATTATAGTTTCCAGGCAAATGCCAACAACCTGATGTTTGGCGGTGCTTATGCATTAAACTTAAATTATGATGAAGAGAATCCGGTAAATGTGTATATGGGCGCATGGGCAAGATTTAATAACGTAACTGATGCCCTTATCCCTTATATTGGTTTGGAATTTGGCGATGTACATTTCGGGGCAACTTATGATGTAAATATTTCAAGCCTGCAACCGGCGTCCAATTCCCGCGGTGGTTTAGAACTCTCACTTATTTATATTAAGAAACCTGTAGACAGGAGCTTAAAGAAACTAAACTGCCCTAAGTTTTAAAAGCGGCCCCTCTAAATCCCCCGAACGGGAGACTTCCGAACATTCTTCATTTTTGAAGAATACTTATCGCTTTTAATTTTTCATTTAACTTTCTATCTTGTAGCAAATTCAATTCATGAAAAAGCTACCAGCGATCTTATTAATGTCTTTTCTTTTCTGTAAATCATCCGGTCAAATGGCAGAGATCGGTTATAACACGACGGATTTCGGAGCAGAATTTCAATGGTATAAAGATGGAATGTTCATCGGGCTGCACGCGGCAGTAAATGCAAAGCTTCATCATTCATTTCATGGCGAAGTTGGCTATTATATGGCAGGTGATCCAACTGCTACAAATTATGCAAATCAAAATAATGGTGGTGTAGGTTTAGGACTGGGATACAGGTACTACACCATGCTTCGTCCGCATGCTTTTTTTATTGGTGTAAAGGCAAATCTTTTTACAAATAAAATAATATTGTTAGGCACCCAGGACCCCGAAACACATACTTCAAAAATATTTGTCCCCGCACTGGAAACAGGCTATATGATCCTGATTAATGACCTCTTCTTTATTACCCCGGGCATTTCTATTGGTTATAAAACAAATTTGGAAAGCATACTTAGCCTGGATGAGAAGAAAGCGGTTGTTTTGCTTGGGATCAGTACAGGTTTCAAATTCTGATCTCATTAGGCCATAACCAATGGTAGTAAGTACCGGCAAAATAATGTTATTAAAATAATTGAAACAATATTCATTATAAACCCAGCCGCTCTACATCTCCCTAAAAGGGAGACTTGCCAACCACACAATACCTGGCTTTCGGCCAATTCCTGTTTATTGAATTGTCTTAAAAAGCTGATGAAATAGGGAGCACAACGAACACAACGTGCTGATTATAAATAAACACTTCTTTGTGTACGTTTAGTTTTTGCAGTGTCCTTCATGCTAGTTATTACTTTTGCGAGAACCACTTTTTAATTTGCAACAAAAGTTTTTATCTTGTAGCAAATTCAACCCATGAAAAAAACAACCCTCCTTTTTCTGCTCATTTTATTTTTCCATTGCGCAAAATCACAGGAAGAACTTTGGTACAATACCAATGATATCGGAGGAGAATTTCAATGGCATCCTTCTGGTAGTATAACCTCATTGCATGTCGCTTTTAATGCAATAAGGCATCATTCGGTGCTTGTGCGTCTTGGTTATAATAAGATTAACCGTGATGATAACAGTGAAAAAGATATTGAAAAAGGAAGCGGGTGGGGTGGCGCTATCGGCTATCGTTATTATTTTAGAATACTTCCCCATAAATTCTTTGTGGGAGCAAGGGCGGACCTATGGAGAAAGAAAATTAACTGGGAGCAGGATTTACAAACCGGTGAAACTACGACATGGACAATTCAACCAACATTCGAAATCGGGTATACATTTATTATCAATGACTGGGCCTTCATCACACCATCTATTTCCAACGGAGTGGAAATAAATGTGAAACCTGAAGGTGAAAAAGTTGGCCAGGGATTTATCACTTTGATCGGTATCAGTGCCGGCTTCAGGATTTTCAACTTACATAATTAGCGGCAATATGAACCAGCAGAACAAGGTGATCAATATTATTGATGCAAGATTCATCACGAATCCCGCTTTCATCATCTCTTTAATTTTTATGTGACCGCTGGCAAATGCAATGGCATTGGGAGGCGTGCCCATTGGCATCATGCTGGCGCAGCTGGCAGCGAGTGTCATGGCCAAACCAAGTATCAAAGGATTCATTCCAACCGCATCTGCCAGGCTGCAAACAACCGGTGAAAAGACGACCACCTGTGCAATATTGCTCATCACTTCGCTGACAAATAAAGCAATAACAGTCACCATCAGCAGAAGTATTATGCCACCACCTGCTGCAAATTGAGATAGCCACCCACCCAGGTTTCTTATTAATCCCTCCTTCTCCAGGCCGGCCGCTAATGCCAATCCTCCGCCAAATAATAATAAAATTCCCCATGCCATTTTTTTTGTATCCGCCCATTCAAGGAGGCTACCATGAAAGTCATGTTCATCCAGTTCTCCCAGGTTATCGGGATGATTCAACTTGCCGGCAGGAAAAATAAACAATGCCACTGCACCAATAAGAGCAATTATACTATCATCAAGATTTACAGGCAAAACATTATTAAGGGGATCTTTAAATATCCATAGCATTGCAGTAATCATGAAAATGATCAGCACTCTTATTTCGGGTGTTGAAATGCGGCCAAGTTTGCTATATTCTTCATTGATAAATTTTCTCGCGGCGTCATTTGACCGTATGTGGTTGCGAAAAAGGACCCTGGTTAATATAATGTATAAAGAAAACAGGAGCAACAAAGCAATCGGCGTACATAATAGCATCCAGTTTAAGAAATCGATATTCGTTTTATATGTGTTTTCAAAATAACCAGCAAACGCAACATTGGGCGGAGTACCCACAATTGTCGAAATACCACCAAAATTGGCAGCGTAAGCAATTGACAGCATCAGTGAAAGATTAAAATTCTTCTGATGGCCTCCACTTCCTCCTTCTTTAATTACATGAATGACTGACAATGCAATGGGGAACATCATCATCGTGGTGGCCGTATTGCTGATCCACATGCTGATAAACCCCGTGGCGAGTATAAAACCCAGGATTATACGGTTACCGCTGGTTCCTGTAATTTTTACAATTCCCAGGGCAATGCGCCGATGAAGATTCCATTTTTCAATTGCAAGACCAAGCATGAATCCGCCCATAAACAGGAAGATGATTGAATCCATGTAATTGGGCGCCACATTTTTTATGTCATTTATTCCCAGCACAGGAAATAATATCAAAGGCATTAATGCAACAACAGGCATTGGTAACGCTTCGGTCACCCACCAGGTGATCATCAATACGGCAATTGATAAAACGATAGAGGCACGATGAGAAACTCCGAATGGATCTATAAAATAAAAAAAAAGGGCAATGGCAATACCAGCAAGCAATGAAACGATGCGAAGCTGTTGCTTAGATAACCTCTTCAAGCAGTCAATTTTTTTGGAAGATAAGGGAAAAGTTTAATTAGTCATATCGGTCATGAAAGTCATGTATGTCAAATGTTAGATTATAACATCCCTTAAATGGTCAAATTGTTTCACCCTGATAATTTGAGTCCATGTGACTCATTTGACCTATATGACTTATTCGACTTCCATGACTCATTTGACTTTATGTGACTTTCTTAGTGCCACTAACAAATGGATTTCCTTTTATAAAGAATCGGTAGGGAAGCTTAGCATCTTCACCGGCATAGTCCACTCCTATCCGTGGTGAAGCAACAATATCTTTAGTCTTTACTATAAAATCATCCTCAGCAATAAAAACTTCTTTGCTTAACAAGGAAAGCCCGTTATGTTGTTTAAATGAAATACCCAATGCTTTTGAAACATTACCCGGACCTTTTGTTAGCGTATTATCCAATTTTTCCTTCCCGGTTCTTTCAAGCATTACGTCAATACCTTTTATCGGTTCCAGCGCCCGGATCAAAATTGCGTGCGGAGTTTCCTGCCTGTTCGTAACAACATTAAACAAATGATGAATGCCATAACATAAGTAAACATACGATACACCTCCTTCGCCATACATCACTTCGTTTCTATTCGTTCTTCTTCCACCGGCTGCATGTGATGCCTTATCAACAACACCATTGTACGCTTCAACTTCTACAATGCGACCCGATGTTTTCATACTGTTCCAATTTGTCACTAATATTTTTCCGAGTAGCTCTTTCGCTATCTGTATAACATTACTTCGTTGATAAAACGCAATATTCAATTTCCTCATAATCGTTTAAATCCTTGAATCGTGATGTATATTTACTCAAATTTATGTCTTGCTGAAAGAAAT
>JAICPX010000491.1 GCA_025929635.1 Chitinophagaceae bacterium | reverse complement strand
GGCTTATAATATATCTGAGGAGAGTGGATCGAAAAATTGGAAGGTTAGAGAAAGAGGCTTTTAACAGGCCTGCTAATACTTAATATTTCATTTATTAAAGTTACGGCGCATTCTTAATCATGAAGAAAATACAAATCATCCTTTTGGTTTCAATAATAATTGCAATTGCGATCTTGATCAGTCTTATGGACGGACTGACTACTTATGATACTGTAGAAACAGCCAAAAGCAAACCAGGTAAGTTTGTGCATTTGATTGCCAGGCTTGACTACTTAAAGCCATTAGAGTATGATGCGATAAAAAATCCAAATTATTTAAGCTTTACAGTTGTGGATTCTATCGGAGATGCAGTAAAGGTGATTTATCGCAATTCCAAACCTGCGAATCTTGAATCAAGTGATCAGTTAGTTCTAAACGGTTCAATGAGAGATAGTCATTTCGAATGCAGGGAGATCTTAATGAAATGTCCATCAAAATATAAGGATGATATGAAAGCTGCCGAAAAAAAATTGCCCGAAACACTAACGGAAGAAGTTTCAGCTGAAAATTCAACGCCAAAAAAATAGTAATTAACGATGGATTATGTTGGTGAACATCTTTTGCCTGGTCAACTTGGCCAGTTTTTTATTATACTCTCTTTAGTTGTTTCTTTAGCGGCGGCCTTAGCATATTTTAAGAGCACCACTTCTGCTATTGTAACGGAAAAGTTGAGATGGAAAAAGTTTGCACGTATTTTATTTCTTATTGAGGTGCTTTCGGTCTTTTCAATTTTTGGTATTTTATATTTTATAATCTCAAAACATCTGTTTGAATATAAATATGCATGGCAACATAGCAGTATTTCTCTAGAGACAAAATATTTACTGGCATGTTTCTGGGAAGGGCAAGAGGGAAGTTTTTTACTTTGGAGTATATGGCATTGTCTTTTGGGGTTGATTCTTATAAAAAAGGCAAAGACATGGGAAGCCGCGGTAATGACTATTGTAAGCATTGCACAGTTTTGCCTGGCTACAATGATCGCCGGTATCTCCATTTTCGGACATAAAATAGGTTCAAGTCCATTCGTATTACTAAGAAATGAAATGGATGCACCTATCTTTTCACGTCCAAATTACCTTTCATTTATAAATGATGGCAATGATCTGAATCCGTTGTTGCAAAACTATTGGATGGTTATTCATCCGCCCGTATTGTTTATGGGTTTTGCGTCTGTTATTATTCCTTTTGCATATGCCGTCGCTGGGTTATGGACAAAAAAATATGGAGATTGGACGGGGCCGGCTTTGCCCTGGGCCTTGTTCTCCGCGGCCATGCTGGGATTAGGTATCATGATGGGTGCAATGTGGGCATACGAATCATTGACATTTGGGGGTTATTGGACATGGGACCCCGTGGAAAATGCTTCACTAGTACCCTGGCTTATTTTGATCGCAGGAATACATACATTACTAATTTTTAAACATACAGGTCATTCATTAAGGGCAACTCTTTTTTTCTTCATTATTTCCTTCCTATTAATCTTATACTCTACCTTCTTAACGAGAAGCGGGGTTTTGGGTAATTCATCGGTTCACGCATTTACAGATCTTGGAATGAATACTCAATTACTGATTTTTCTTTTACTTTTTATAATTCCATCATTGCTTTTTTTCTTTACACGCTACAAACATATACCCCATATTAGAAAGGAAGAGCAAACTTCTTCCCGTGAATTCTGGATGTTTATTGGATCACTTGTGTTTTTTATTTCGGCTCTTTCTATTCTTGCTATGACCTCGATACCTGTGATCAATACGATCGCTGGTTTTTTCACAGGGCATGATAAAAAATTATTTACACCACTAGCCATTGGTGAAGATTCGGAATATAGCTATAACCGGATTCAAATATTCGTGGCTATTATTATTGGGCTTCTCTCTGCAGTTGTCCAATATCTTAAATACAAACGAACGGGATCAAAATATTTAATCAAAAAGATGCTATGGCCAACCTGCATTGCAGCTTTGGTCGCTGCATTGATATTAATTTTTGGGAACATAAATTATGATAAAGAGGGAACGTCTTATATGATCCTGATATGGCTTGCTGTTTTAAGCAGCACTTATGCAATTATAGCTAATGTCTCTTATATCTGGGTTGGGCTAAAAGGGAAATTAAAATTGTCGGGAGGTTCTGTGGCGCATGCCGGGTTTGGATTAATGCTTTTAGGGATTTTGATCTCATCATCTAAAAAAGAAATCTTGTCTTTTAATACAAGTGGCATTGTTGTATCGCTTGGAGAAGGAAGCGATGAAAGACCAGGAGAAAACTTAACACTTATAAAAGATGTAAAAACAAGCATGGGTAAATATTGGGTTACTTACAAAAGCGATTCTGCCAATCCGAATAAACCGTTGTGGTATTTTAATATAAAGTTTGAAAGAAAAGATGGTAAAGAAGATTTTATTCTTACTCCAAATGCCTTTGTAAATTATAGGGGAAATGAAGGCTTAATGGCGAACCCTGATGCCAAACACTATTGGGATCGTGATGTATTTACATATGTGACTTCTTTACCAGATCCGACAAAAAGACAAGACACGGCCCAGTTTAAAATAATGAATAAAAAAACAGGGGATACTGTTTCGTATTCTAATGGCTCATTCGTTCTTGAGAAACTGGTATCACAGAGCAACATACCTGCATCCGGTTTGGATCCCGGCGATGTCGCATCTATGGCAACTATAAGAGTCTTTTCCAGGAGTGGCACTATTTATATCGCAGAGCCAGTACTCATAAGCAGTAAAGGTCAAACTCTTTCGTTGCCAGACAGCCTTACTGCTGAGAATCTTATATTTCAATTAAATAAAGTTGAAGGTGAAAATATAGAAATCGGTGTTAAAGAAACTGTGCCTGCAATCGAATATGTCACACTTAAAGCATACAAATTTCCCTTTATTAATCTTTTATGGATGGGCACATTTATTATGGTAGCCGGGCTCATTATAAGCGCCATAAACCGAATTACAGTCCATAAATCTGTCAAAGTGCATAATAAGACAAATAGAAAAGTTACCAGATAATATTGATTGTTTTGTTTACAATAAAATTTATAATCAAATGACTAAAAATGAAAGCTCTCCTCAAAGCTCTTTGATCAATAAGTATACACCCTTATTATGCAAGATTGCATTCAATTTTGAATTTAATCATGCGCAAACAAATGATCTTGTAAAGCAGGTTGATTCTTTTGTAAATACTCATTCTTGTGTACCGGGTGACAATTTATTTAAGATATGGATTGCAAAACTCATGGTACAGAAATGTGTTTCCAAACTTAGTGATCCATTTTTTGATAAAAGTGATTGGAGAACTGCAAAAAAAGAGAGCAGTGCATATTTTTCAAATTATATGAATAGGAATGAATATAAGTTAGAGAATATGCCTCTTACAATCCGGTCTGTTTTCGTTTTAAATAGGACTGATTTTAGTGAAACAGAAATCGCTGAACTTTTGAACATTACTCCGATAAAAGTAAAGGAGCGACTTT
>JAICPX010000699.1 GCA_025929635.1 Chitinophagaceae bacterium | reverse complement strand
ATGTCATGATATTCTTCTGCGAATCCTTCAGCGTTCTTACACTGATATTTTTTTGCATCATTTCCTGGTCAAGTCCGGTCATTGCAATTGCAATGAACATCCCACCAATTATATGTTTCAGCGCAAATGAGCCTTCCTTTACATTCCAATTAAAGATCTGTGTATATCCGTTTTCAGTCATCATATTCCACGCACCACCAAAATCCGTTCCCAATGCATTTATGATTGCGATCGTACAAACAACCAGGCCCACTAACATTCCCGTCGTTTGAAGTGTATCTGTATAAATAATTGTTTTTACACCCCCTTCAAATGTGTACAACAGGATCAATGCAAGAATTACCAGGGAAGTTAAAATAAAAGGAATGCCAAGATCGTCGAAAATGAATATCTGCAGAACGCTTATCACAAGGTATAATCGTGCTGTAGCACCAACCGTTCTTGAAAGGATGAAAAAGAAAGCGCCGGCTTTGTGTGCACTTATACCAAATCTTTTTTCAAGGTAGGTATAAATGCTGGTGAGATTCATTCGATAGTACAATGGGATCAACACAAACGCGATAACAGCATATCCTAATAAATAACCGAGCACAACCTGGAAATAATAAAAATTAGTGCTCCCTACCCCACCGGGCACACTTACGAACGTAACGCCGCTTAATGATGTTCCGATCATACCAAACGCCACCAGCATCCAATTACTGCTGCGGTTACCGATGAAAAAAGATTCATTATCGGATTTGCGTGATGTCCACCACGCAACAGCAAGCAATAACAAAAAATAACCAATGACAAAGGTGAATAACAGAGCCGGGGACATATGACGATTTTAGAGTTTAGATTTCCGATTGCAGATTTAAGTAACGAATTTTACCAACCTCTCCAAAGGAGTCCTTTGGGACAAACCGGAAAATTAAATAAATGTATGCAGATAAACTCACTTGCAGTTTTTTGCGGGTCAAAGAATGGAAATAACCCGATATATAGTCAACATGCCGCGGACCTTGGTCGCCTGATGGCAATCAATAATATCTCTCTTATTTATGGTGGCAGCAGGAAAGGAATTATGGGCGCATTGGCCGATACAATAATGACAAATGGCGGCAAGGCTATCGGCGTTATTCCACGCATCCTGGTTGGGTGGGAACATCAGCATGACGGTATCACAGAGCTTTTGATTGTTGATGATATGCATGTACGCAAAAGAAAAATGTACGAGCTCTGTGATGCAGCATTGATATTACCAGGAGGGTTTGGCACTTTGGATGAAATGTTTGAATTGGTAACATGGAACCAACTTGCCATTCATGATAAACCCATCTTTGTATTGAACTCAGCAGGGTTTTATGACCGGCTTATTCAGCACATGCTATTCCTTGAACAAAGTGGTTTTCTATACGAACCGATCGATAAGAAAATGAAATTTCTAAAAGAACCTTCTGAACTACTTGTTTTTAGAAGTAATTAATGATTTGGATATTGGATATTAGATACTGGATACTGGATACTGGATACTGGATAT
>JAICPX010000333.1 GCA_025929635.1 Chitinophagaceae bacterium | reverse complement strand
ATCGATAATGGAAATGTAATGGCGTTAACAGGTGAAGCAAAACTGTTAGAGAATAACGATTGGCAGAATAAATTATACAAAGAAGTAAATACAGTGACAAAACCGGTGAAGATAAAACTGATCCCTTACTATGCCTGGGCAAATCGTGGTAAAACGGATATGACCGTGTGGATGCCTTTAATGAGATGACGAATGGAACGTATTACAGCAACATATTATATTGAAACGCCTTACGCTCCGGAAAAAGCTGCTGCGGTGCTTGCGGGTGAACAATCATCGGGAACATTTGTCGCCGTGCCGGGTGAAACAGAAGAATTAAAACAACGATTTGCAGCAACAGTAGAATCCATAGAATTATTGGAGACAGCTAACGAACCGGCCATTCCGGGTGCTGTGAGCAAAGAGGGAAAATATCATCGTGCAAAAGTAAAAGTGTCGTGGAGTATTGAAAATTTTGGATACAATTTACCGGTGATGGTTTCAACTTTACAGGGCAATCTTTATGAGATTACTCAATTCACCGGTTTGAAATTGATGGATATTGAATTGCCTGCATCATTCGGTGAACAGTACGAAGGGCCTGTATTCGGTATTGATGGTTGCAGGCAATTGACCAACGTTTATGAACGACCATTGATCGGAACGATTATCAAACCATCTGTTGGTTTATCACCTGGTGATACAGCAGCGATGGTCAAAACGCTTGTTGAAGCAGGAATTGATTTTGTAAAAGATGATGAATTGTTGTCTTCATCGGCCAACTCAAATCTTAATGATCGGGTTGACGCAGTCATGAAAGTTATCAATGCACATGCTGATAAGACAGGGAAAAAAGTGATGTATGCTTTTAATATCAGTGGTGAAGTAGATGAAATGCTGCAGCAGTATGAAAAAATTGTAGCGAGCGGCGGTACTTGTGCAATGATAAGCATCAATAGCGTTGGGTTATCCGCAACAAAGAAGATCTGTGACCAGCGACAACTTGCCATTCATGGACATCGGAATGGATGGGGAATGTTAACGAGACATCCATTGTTAGGAATTGATTTCAGGGCTTATCAAAAGCTGTGGCGGCTTGCAGGTGTTGATCAGTTGCATGTAAATGGTATTCAAAATAAATTTTGGGAGAGTGATGATAGTGTGGTGAACTCAATCGAAGCGTGTCTTACTAAAATGTATGATCATAAAACCGTGATGCCGGTTGTTTCTTCGGGGCAGTGGGGCGGACAGGCATTTGAAACATACAGAAGAACAAGGTCGGTTGATTTATTATATATGGCTGGTGGCGGCATCATGGCGCATCCCATGGGGGCCGGGGCGGGGGTTATTGCATTGCAGCAGGCATGGAAAGCAGCGGTAGACGGATTGAGTTTGGAAGAAGCAACGAAGATTTATTCAGAGTTTGCTGAGTCAGTTAAGAAGTTTGGAAAAATTAAACCCCAAAGACACGAAGAACACAAAGGATCACAAAGTCTTCGTGATACTTAACGCCTTTGTTTCTCAGTGGTTCAAAAAAGTAAGTGAGCAAAAAGAAAAACATATTGCTGGCCTTTTATGGTGACGATTTCACCGGTTCTACTGATGCTTTGGAATTTATCAGCAGGGCAGGAGCAAAGACTGTTTTGTTTACAGAAACACCAACTGCAGATCATCTGAGATCATTTCCTGGTTTGGATGCATTTGGTGTGGCAGGAAAAACAAGAGCATTGTCTCCTGCCGGGATGGAGAAGATATTGGTACCGGCATTTGAGCAGTTGAAGGCAACCGGGGCAAAGCATGTGCACTATAAAGTCTGCTCAACCTTTGATTCTTCACCGGCTGTTGGCAGTATTGGTAAAGCGATTGATTGTGGTGCAATGGTTTTCGGCAACAAAGTGATTCCCGTGTTGGGCGGGATGCCGGCCCTGGGAAGATATTGTGTGTTTGGAAACCTTTTTGCAAAAATGGGAATAGGTAGCAATGGAAAAATTTATCGTATCGATAAGCATCCATCGATGAGTAAACACCCGGTAACGCCAATGAATGAAGGCGATTTGAGAGTTCATTTAGGAAAACAGACGAATAAAAAGATTGGCTTGATTGATAATGTGCAGCAGCATGCAAAGAAAAAAGCATGGCTTGACCACATAACCGACGAAGAAATAGTTTTATTTGACGCGATGAATGAAGATCAAATGCTGAAGATTGGTGAATGGTTGGATACCCAGCAAAAAAAACATGACCAGTTATTTTCAGTTGGAGGCTCAGGAATTGAAATGGCTTTGGGGAGTTTTTGGAATAAGAAAAACGTTTTAAAGCCAGTCACATCCTGGCCAAAGCCAAAAAAGGCAACTCCGTTATTAGTTTTGTCAGGCAGTTGCTCACCTGTTACAAAAAATCAAATTGAGGATGCAATTGCGAAAGGGTTTGTTGAAATTCCTTTAGAAATGGAAACATTTCAGGGCGGGTCAGGGGAAGGGTTTTCGATCGGAGCCAGTGTTGAAAAAATTCTTTCAGCTCTCAGGCGGAACCAAAGCGTTATTATACATACCGGTAATATTCGCGAGGTTGATCAATCCACATCTGCCCGCACGCTGGGACAAACACTGGGATATATTGCAAAACGTGTTTGTGAAGAAATCAGGTTGAAAAGAATTGTGATTGCTGGTGGTGATACGAGCAGCTATGCAGCAAGAGCAATGGAGATTGATGCAGTTGAAATGATTGCTCCACTTGTAACTGGTGCTCCACTTTGCAAAGCCTATTCTAAAAATGAAAAGATAAATGGATTGCAGGTGAATTTTAAAGGTGGGCAGGTAGGCGACCAACAATATTTTGGGGTGATGTTGCATGGTGAATAGAATTGATGCAGTACAAGTGTACTCCAAAGGAGCGCCTTCGGTGCGACGCAACGTAAGTTTAATAGTAGCAATGTAGTTGGGAACATAATAATTATAACACTCAATAAAAGAAATGTCACAGAAAACATTGGGATTGATTCATACATCAGCAACATTGGTACCCGTGTTTGCTGAATTGTGCAATAGATTTTTACCGCATGTAAAAACATTCAACATCGTTGACGATAGCTTGATCAAAAACACCATTGCATGTGGTGAGTTAACAGCATCAACCAGCAAACGTGTAGTTAACTACGCGGCATCAGCGCAGGAAGCCGGCGCAGATTTTATTTTGTTCACCTGTTCATCAATAGGGCCGGCCGTCGAAACTGCAGCAACATTAACCGGGGTGCCTGTGTTGCGGGTAGATCAACCTATGGCGGATAAAGCGGTGCAAATCGGAAAACGGATAGGGGTGATCGCAACATTACCTACAACGCTGGCGCCAACAAGCGACCTCGTAAAACGCAGAGCTACTGCGGCTGGAAAAGAAATTGTATTGGTATCAAAATTATGTGAAGGCGCTTTTGATGCATTAATGAGCGGAGATGCAGCAACACACGATAAGAAAGTTGGCGATGCATTAAAACAATTATCGAATGAAGTAGATGTGATAGTGCTGGCGCAGGCATCAATGGCAAGAGTGGTGGATACATTAAGTGATGCCGATAAAAAAGTGCCAATACTTGCAAGTCCACAAATAGCGATTGAATATTTAGCACGTCAAATTTAAGACTCTAAAGCCCCTCTCCTATGGAGAGGGGTCGGGGTGAGGTCAATGAAACAACTCGGTAAAATATTCCTGATACTAAGCTGCATCGCTGCAGCTGTATTGTTGGTGAGTGTACTGATGCAACAACCTGCATTATACAAACCACTGGCCGTATTGACGGCTGTGTGTCTTGCCATTGGTTTGGGTGCAGTAGATTTTTTGAAGGGTTATCGTTACACTGCATGCATCATTGCAGCAGTGGTTGCTGGCATGATGTATCCTGAAGCGTTTAAGAATTGGGGCGGTGTGAACCTGCGTGATAAAACACTTATCCTCGTCATCATTCAACTGGTGATGTTTGGCATGGGCACACATATGAGCTTAAAAGATTTTAGTGGCATTGCGACAACTGGTAAAGGAGTATTAGTTGGATTGTTTTGTCATTTCAGCATCATGCCGCTGATGGGTTTGCTGCTTACTAAAGTTTTTCATTTTGAACCAGAGATTGCAGCGGGTATCATTTTAATTGGTAGTTGTAGCAGCGGTCTTGCATCAAATGTAATGGTGTATCTCGCCAGAGCAAACCTTGTATTGTCAGTTATCGTAACAGCAATGGCAACCATGGTGGCTCCGTTTCTTACACCATTGCTGATGAAAACACTGGCAGGTACACTGATCGAAGTAAAATTTATTGACATGATGATCGAGATAATTAAAATTGTCCTGGTACCGATCGGTGCGGCGCTGTTGCATGATTATCTCAAACGGGCATCGGCTACACAAAAAAGAATTATTAATATCATTTGCATGTTTTGCATCTTGTGGATACTGGCCATCATATTTTTCTTGCAAAAGAATACGGCTGGTGCATTGCAGCAAAGCATTATTCTTTCCGGTTTCTTTGCCGGCGCCGTGATCGCTGGAGTGGTTTATCATTTTCTGTACACCAGGTTTCCGAAGATTGATAACATCATGCCTGTAATATCAATGTTTGGAATTATTTATTTCACGACAGTTACAACAGCTGCCGGGCGTGACAACCTGATGAAAGTTGGTTTGTTGTTGTTCCTCGCATCGGCAATTCATAATGCCGCGGGATATTTTTTTGGTTACTGGCTAAGTCGTTTGTTCGGCATTGATAAAAATTCGAGTCGTACGATTGCATTCGAAGTGGGATTGCAGAATGGTGGCATGGCGAGTGGCATTGCAGGCAGTATGGGCAAGCTCGGTACGGTAGGATTGGCTGCGGCGGTATTTAGTCCATGGATGAATATCAGTGGAAGTATCCTTGCGAATTACTGGAGAAGAAGACCGGTCAAAGATTTGCCAGCTAAAAAATTGGAGAGTGATGTTTATGTACCCGGCTGATGTGCTACTATCAAGATGTCGTTGCGTCGCACCGAAGGCGCTCCTTTGGAGCACTCTTTTACGTTCTGCTCGTTACTAAGCAAATAAGGAAATTAAAATGATCAAAAGATTGTACATAGTATTAGCGATTCTTTATTCACCATTCATCATTCACCATTCACAAGCACAACTAGTTGACAGAACTCCCGCCGCAGTACCTGTTGCTCCTTCAGTTTATAACCGCGAACCATATGAAGACCCACAGATAAGTGGCATCAATCGCGATGCCTCCAGAGCAACTGCTTATTCATTTGCAGATATTGCTGATGCATTGAAAGGGGACAGGGAAAAAAGCGGGAGGTATGTTTCTCTGAATGGTGAATGGAATTTTGCATTTGCACTCAAACCCGGAGAGGAGCCAAAAGATTTTTACAAAAGAAAGGTGAGCAGATGGAAAAAAATAGCTGTTCCAGCCAACTGGGAAATGCAAGGTTATGATAAACCGATCTATAAAAGCGCGGTGTATCCTTT
>JAICPX010000054.1 GCA_025929635.1 Chitinophagaceae bacterium | reverse complement strand
GTTTGGGCCAATAATCCTGAAGACAGGGGTTTTCAATATGTGGGCCAGGTGTGGAAAGCAATAAACTTTTATTCTGATCTTTTAAAAAATAAAGAGACAATCCTCGTTGGCGATTTTAACAGCAATACAATTTGGGATAAACCACGCCGGGAAGGAAATCATTCAACAGTTGTTGAATTCCTGGCAAACAAAGGAATCCGCAGTGCTTATCACAGCTATTTCAACCAATCCCAGGGGAAAGAAAGACATAACACATTATTCATGTACCGGCATAAGGAAAAGTCATATCATATTGATTATTGCTTTGCCTCAGATGATTTCCTGAGCAAACTGTCTCACGTGGAAATAGGCAAGCACAAGGAATGGTGCAAGCACAGCGATCACGCACCGGTAATAGTAGACTTTCATGATTAGGCTAAAACCTCGCTCACTACAGGCAATGTCTTCATCGTTCCAAAATCCTGTATATGCAGCCTGTAATAAGTTTCATAGGCAAATAATAGCTGTCTTCTGAAATCATGATTGAGTCTTATTTGTTCCAATTCTTCCGGTTGCATCATCTTTAGCAATTCACTGGTCACTTCTGCTTGCCTGCCTTCCAGGAAATGCAAATGGTCTGGTTTTTCTGCAACATAAGTGCCTTCCTGCAGGTCAAGTATTGGTGTTTCATCCGAGTGATCATCACTGATCCTAAAACCAAAAAAAGCAGGAAGATGCAATGCAAAGAACAAAGGAAAGTTTGCCATCACTGCATTGTTACTTTGATCCAGATGAATAAATGCGTCTTCAACAAATTCAAATAGTTCCGGGTTGGCTTCGGGCTGTTTCAGGCATTTTGTGAGCAGCTCGATCATAAACAATGCAACTGAATTCTTTGGTACATCGGAAAGAATATGCTGATACAAATAATGCCATTTAAACTCTTTTATCCTGTTCAGGTGTTTTAATTCATTGTGATAAACAATAAGATCAAGTATGGCTGTTGGTTGAAATAGATTTGCCTTGCCACTTCCCTTTCTTGTTGAAGTCCGTACTCCGCCTACGATGTAAGATTGAAGTCCAAACAATTCGGTAAATATGGTAGCGATCAAACTGGTTTCACCGTACTTCACTGTTCTCAAAACAATGCCTTTTGTTTTATGTGTCCTGTCCGCCATGCTCAGTCAGCCACGGAATATCACGGAAGAATAATCCCAGTGCTACCGTGTCTCCGTGTCAATTCTATTTTGAAATAAAAACGATTTTCGTCGCTAAATTCTCTTTCCTGCTTTCATCACTCACCAATACGAGGTATACACCACTTGAGATCTTTCTTCCCCGGTAATCCCTGCCATCCCAAATGGCTTGCCCGCCCAAGGCCCTGGTTTGATATACCAATCTTCCATCAAGCTCTGTGATCTTTACAATGGCATTGGTCACCAGGCCGCGTATGGCAATAGTACCTGAATACCCGGGTGGTACCGGGTTGGGAAACACCAACACATTGCTGTTTATTTCGCCACCCTCTGTGGCTGTGCTTCGGAATGAACAAATACCGTTTGCTGTCGCAAAAAAAACTTCTCCCGTTCTGCTGTCAATAGCAATTCTTTTTACATCATTACTCAACAAACGACTATTGGTTTCAGTAAACTGATAGATCACCCTATCTCCTTCAGCACTTATTAGCCAGGCACCGTTTTGCGTAGCTATCCATTTTCTATCGGCACCATCCACAGCAATACTTCTCACTTCTTCACCTTTAAAAAGATATTGATTGAAACCTCCTTGTGTTACTACCGGCAAAAATGCATCACAACCCTGGGATGAAAAAACATGCTGCGGGCATTGAACTATGCCAATGCCATCATCAGTTCCGACCCAGATAAACCCGTTCTTATCTTTTGCAATACTCAATACATTATTCGTTGGCAAATTTCCAATACCCGTGCTGCTACGATACAATTTCCATTTGTCATCAGCAGTATTATCAATTGTTTTATTGTCATTAAAAACTATCAAACCATTTTTCGGAGATACTACCCATTTCTGCTCTTCATCATCGATCACAATTTGAGCAGCGGCATTTTCAGTAAGCGCAAACGGCGGGGCAAAGGTTTTCCATGTATTATCATTTTTTCTCACAACAATATTTTGTGCTGCTCCATAATTGGCGATCCATAAATTCTTCTCCTTATCAAACGCTAAACCTGATGCACGATAACTGCCAGGATCGAATACAGCTTGCCCGATCGGGGAATTTTGTTTGAATATTTCAAAACCGTTTCCCGAGGTGATATGCAATAAGCCACCGCCGTACGAGCCAGCCCAAACCGATTCATCCCGGGGATCAACAGCCACAGCGATAATATCAGGCATCGAATCAAGTTGAGCAAATTGCCTGTTATTATAATTTGTCCATTGACCCCCTGAAAATTTATAAAGCCCGTTCTTATCGCTTTGCTTTTGCCAGTTTGCATTCACCGTCCCTGCGGCGGCATAGAAGACATCCTTGGCAAAAACAATTTCGCCTGTTGCAATTGATTGTGGCGAATTCAAATTATACCGCTGAAACCCTGATGATGTAAATCTTGTCAGACCTCCGATGCTGTCGGCTACCCAATGATCATTGCCTTCTGAAATTGCATTCATCGGATGTACCATTACTCCAGGCTGTTGAATGCTTCTTGCTATTGTTCCGTCGGTATTCAACGATGTAACTTTTGCACCTGTGTTATCGACCTGGCAAATGATGAGTTTACCCGATGAAGAATTGAGGCTTTTGATCTTCCATGAAGATTCCGTAAAAAATAAGCTCCAGTTATTACCATTTTGAGTAAATACAGAATCATTTTTTAAGACAAAGATCTTTCCTGCAGCAGCAACAGCATCATCACACACTCCGGTTGTCAGACCGTTCATACCGCTCAGGTTTTGCCAGTTTAAATAGTTTGCAGGATCAGTCGTATTAATTGATGTTCTTTTTAACCCTTCATTTGTAGCAGCATAAAAAAAAGAATTATCAGCTGTAAACCCGTTTACTTTTACTTGTCCTCCATTATTACCGATAAACCATGAATCGTTGACTTCATATTTATCAGCATCGATCACGATCACGCCAAGTCCTGTTGAGAGATAAAAATATTTTCCCTGCGAAAAAACGTTATAAATGGTTTTATCGCCGATAATGTTATCAATTTTTATATCAGGAACATTAAAAATATCGTTTCGATAAACGATATCGATGCTGCTGTTTCGATAACCAATAAAGAGTTTATTATTTATTGCGTCATATTCAATTACTGAAACACCTGTTTCATGCAGACCATTCACCCGGCTCATTCTTGTTACAGAATTATCAGCGAGTTCGATCGAAAAAAGACTATAAGGTGTCGCACAAAATATTTGGTTATTTCCGGCAGCAACATCGATGGCAGAATGATAAGGAAGGTGCTCCCTCCAGTAACCAATGGCAGGAATCGGGTCCTGGGAAAAAGAGGTAAAGAAGAAAACACCTAAAGAAAAAAATGTAAATATGATCCTGTACAAACTCACTTCTCAAAAATATCAATCTTCATCTAAACAAGAAGATGCTTTAACAGGCCATTCAGCTATTTTTATGTTTCTTTGCCGCAGTATTTACGAACAAAGATCAATCTATGTGGAAAAGCCTTGGCCAGTTTATTCTTAGGTACAGGATCGCTCTTTTAATCATTCTTCTAGCCGCCACCGGTTTCATGACGTACGAAGCAAGAAAGCTCCAGTTAAGCTATGAATTTGCCAATGCTATACCAACAGACCATCCGAAATACATCGCTTACCAGCAATTCCGGAAAAAATTTGGCGAAGACGGAAATCTTCTTGTGGTCGGCATACAAACAGAAAAATTATTCCAGGAAAAAATTTTCAACGATTACAACCAGCTTGCTGCTGATATAAAAAAAATACAGGGTGTAGAAGATATTATCTCATTGACCACTGCTATCAGCCTGGTCAAAAACGATGCAATTGAAAAATTCAACCCACAACTGATCTTTGGTGCCGGGCCATTTTCACAAACACAAATTGATAGCATCAAAAATGTTTTCCTCGGTCTTCAATTCTACCGGGGCATAATATACAATCCTGAAACAAATGCATGGTTGATGGGCGTCCACATCAACAAAGCAATATTGAATTCAAAAAAGAGAGAATCGGTTGTTGCACAAATAACTTCATTGGCCGAATCATTTGGGAAAAGAAATTCTTTAGATGTGCACTTAAGCGGGTTACCGCTTATTCGTACGGTTTTAGCAATAAGGATCGCCGGTGAAATGAAATGGTTCCTGCTAATATCAGTGATCCTTTCGGCTGCTATCCTGTTGCTGTTTTTCCGTTCGGTCACCAGTATGCTGTTGTCGATTGCAGTCGTTGGTATCGGGGTAATCTGGAGTTTGGGAACAATGGTATTGATGGGTTATAAGATAACCCTGCTTACAGCATTGATCCCGCCGTTGATAGTTGTGATCGGGATCCCAAACTGCATTTACTTTTTGAATAAATACCATGTTTCTTATGGTGAAACCGGGGATCAGCGAAAGGCATTGGTCAACATGGTAAGCCGCATGGGCATTGTTACATTGTTCTGCAATATCACGGCTGCGATAGGGTTTGCAGTTTTCTATTTAACACGCAGCCAGGTGTTAAAAGAATTTGGGGCCGTGGCAGGTGTGAATATCATGGTCTTGTTTCTTATCTCTCTGATCCTGATACCGGTAGTACTAAGCTTTTTGCCTAAACCCAAGACCAGGCACACAAAATATCTTGAAAATCCAAGATTGAGACGCTGGCTGGACAGGTTAGAGCGATGGTCATTAAATCACAGGAGATTTATTTATACCGTAACAGCGATAATTCTCATCGTAGCAGTTGTTGGTCTTTTTCGTTTAGAAAGCAATGGATACATAGTTGATGATCTCCCTAAAACAGATAAGGTCTATGTTGATCTTAAATTTTTCGAAAATAATTTCAAAGGTGTAATGCCGCTTGAAATTGTTGTCGATACAAAAAAGAAACGGGGGGTAAATAACCCGGTTAACCTTGCTAAGATCGATTCCCTTTCCAGGTTTCTTGCTGCAATGCCCGAGATCGGGCGGCCATTGAATATAACAGAAGGATTAAAATTTGCTAACCAGGCATTCAATGAGGACACAAACTACACAATGCCTTCAGAGTTTGACCTGGCCAACCTGAAACCATACCTTGAATCAAGCAGGGATTCTGCCGGGAGTGGTAATTCTTTTAATAAATTGCTTGCTTCATTCATGGACAGCAACCGCCAGCAAGCCAGGATAAGTGTGAATATGAGTGATGTAGGAAGCTATCGTTTACCCCAAATACTTGACACGATACAGAAGACAGCAGAGATGTTATTTAATCCGGATAGTGTTGTATATGCACATGAGTTGGATTCATTAAAGGGAACATCGCAAGCTGACAGTGTTCAAATAGTTGATTCATCCAGATTGAAACAAAATGCAACGATCCAGCTTACGGGGGCCAGTGTTACTTTTCTTGAAGGAAGTACATTTATTATCAATGGTTTGAAAGAGAGTATCATGTGGGCATTTATATTGATCGCTGCCTGTATGATGTATCTTTTCCGCTCCTTCAGGATTTTGCTATGCTCATTGATACCGAATATCATTCCATTGGTCATAACTGCAGGCGTAATGGGATGGCTGGGCGTCAGGATCAAGCCGTCCACGGTTTTAGTATTTAGTGTGGCCCTGGGTATTGCCCTTGATGTCACGATACGGTTTCTCATTAACTATAAACAAGAGTTGCCCCGGAACAATTACAATATGAAACAAACGGTGATTGAAACCATACATGGTACCGGCATCAGTATAATCTATACTTCGCTGGTGCTCATTGCGGGATTTATTATTTTCTGTTTCAGCGGGTTCGGTGGTACTCAATCACTTGGTTGGCTGACCTCTCTCACCCTTGTTACTGCCACGATCACCAATCTGGTATTATTACCCTCTTTACTAATTACCGTTATAAAGAAAAAGAAATAATCTAACCCCCTATTTTTGTGCAGCAGAACGGCCTACAGTTATGTCTTTTCCGTTTAGGGTGGATTTTTTGCCGATTATCATTAATATTATCCTGGAAAATTAAGGTTAAGGACGAGCTTTTTTGTACATATTTTTCATCACTAAAACTACATGCACATGAGGAAACAATTGCTACTCGTGACCGGTTTTGTGCTATGCGGACTTTTCGCACTTGCACAGCGTACCATCACCGGTACAGTAACAGATGACAAAGGCACTCCAATCGCCAATGCATCGATTATTGTAAAAGGTACAACCACTGGAACCACATCCAAACAGGATGGCTCTTACTCACTCACGGTTCCGGCTAATGGAAGGGCACTGATCTTTTCAGCAGTTGATATGACAACTACTGAGGTTGCTATCGGTACCCAGAATGAAATAAGCATTAGCTTAAAAGCTGAGGACAGAACACTTACGGAAGTTGTTGTTACAGGTTACGGTACTCAAAGAAAAAGAGAACTATCGGGCAACATCGCAACCGTAAAGGGTTCAACGCTGGCTAACAAACCGGTTCAAAGTTTTGAACAGGCCCTCGCAGGTCGTGCCACCGGTGTACAGATCACTGTTCCAAATGGTGTGCTAAATACACCGCCAGTGTTTCGCATCAGGGGAACAAATTCGATCTCTCTTAGTTCATATCCTTTGATCGTTGTTGACGGAATTCCTTCCCCTACCGGCGATGTCAGTTCAACATCGGCTGCCGGTAATGCCCTGGCAAGCATCAACCCCAATGACATTGAAAGTATCGACATTGCTAAAGATGCTGCAGCCACTGCTATCTATGGTAGCCGTGCAGCAAATGGAGTTGTATTCATCACCACAAAAAAAGGAAGAGCAGGTAAAGCCAGGGTTAGTTATAATACGTCTGTTAGCTGGACACAACCATACGGGTTACCAGATGTAATGAATGCCCAGGAGTACACAGATTACAAGAACATGGCTGCCGCCAATAACCCTGGGGTAAACTCTACCAATCCTACCGGTGCTGGTTACACAAAATTTGCTCTTGCAACCGATGCGAACGGTCAGACAATTGATACCCGCTGGTTTGATCATGTTTATCGCACCGGCTTTTCACATGATCACAATGTGAATGTTTCGGGGGGAAATGATGCCACTACGTATTATTTCTCAGCCGGCCTTAGTGACCAGGAAGGCATACTGAAGAAAAATGATTTTGTACGCAAAAACATTCTATTCAATGTAGACAGCAGGGTAAACAATTGGTTTACGGTAGGGGGCAAGATTGCTTATTCCAATGAAAAGAATCTTGCTGCAAATTCATCAGGTTCACTTCCTGGTGAAGGATTTGCTACAACTGGTTTGGGCCGACTACCCCTTGTTACGGCACCAAACGTATCTCCGTACAATAATGATGGATCATATAATATTGAAAACCCTGCTGCAAATTCAGTTGGAAGAATGAATAATTCGGTTACTGTCGGTTTTTATAACCCTGTTGTTGTATTGGATCTGAACAGGCAGAATTCTGAGAGCAATCATATGCAGTCCAACGTATATGGGCAAATAAAACCGATAAAATGGCTAACATTGCGAAGTGTGTACGGTATCGATTATCTGTTGACAGATAATGAAACCTTTGCCAATCCAATCCATGGCGATGGATTTTCAGCTACTGGAACTGCATCAAGCACATTACGTAAATTCAAAAGATGGACCTGGACCAATACAGCTCAGTTCGATAATAGTTTTTCAGGTAAGCACAATGTGAGTTTGCTCGTCGGTAACGAACAGGATAGGACGACCACGGAAGGTTTTGGTCTTAACAGGCAAACGCTTTCTGATCCTGCCTTTGACGTAATACAAGCAGGTTGGGTGACACCCAATACTTCCGGATTAGCATTAGGCGAAAATTATCTTCTCTCATATTTTGGGCGTGTCAATTATGATTTTGATAAAAAATATTTCTTTACCGCCAATCTTCGTCAAGATGAATACTCGGCTTTTGCTGTAAAAGAAGAACTCTTTTGGGGGGCTTCCGCAGCATGGGAAATAGCAAAAGAAAATTTCTGGGATAAATCAGGTTTGGGTAACATATTCAATAATTTCAGATTACGTGGCAGTTATGGTAAGGTTGGCAATGCATCCGGTATTGGTGATTTTGTCATTTATTCATCATATGGCTCTGGATTATATGGTGGGCTTCCAACCCTGCAGTTCAATTTTGCCGGTAACCCGAACTTGAAATGGGAAACAAGTACCAAGATCGATGTAGGCGTAAATTTCAGCATGTTCAAAGACAGGATCCAAATAGAGGCGACAAGATATTATAACGATATCAAGGACCTTATTCTAAATGTACCCCAGTCCCCGTCAACAGGACTTCCCAATTCAATTCCTACTAACGTGGGAACCATGTATAATAAAGGGTTCGAGTTTTCAATAATTGGAAATCCCTTCAGGGGTAGGGACTTCGCCTGGACATCTACCTTAAACGTCACTACAAACAAAAATGAAGTAACTTCTCTTGCGCCGGGTATAACCGAAATACTCACTGCTACTTCAGGTCTTGAAACGGTAAGCCGCACTGCGGTCGGTTATTCTTTAGGTTATTTGTGGCTAGTACGTAATGGTGGTGTAGATCCGGCAACGGGCAGAAGAATTCTTTTGAATAAAGCGGGTCAGCAAGTATTATATTCATTCTATCAAAATACCGGAGCCGGTATTTACAACTGGATCAATCCGGATGGAACCCGCTACTCAGAGCCAGGACAGCCGGTTGGGGTTGGAGTTACCCAGGCAAAGGATGGAGTAATGTTTGGTAATACGGTCCCTAAAGTTTATGGTGGGTGGGACAATACATTCCGTTTTAAAGAATTTGATCTGAATGTTTTGCTTACTTACCAGTTTGGTTTTTGGGTATACTATGGAACATGGGCCGGCTTACATGATCAGCGTTTCTGGAATAACCACAGGGATGTTTTGGGCGCATGGAGTAAGCCAGGTGACATTACTACGGTTCCGAAACCGATGTACGGTGATAATGTTTCTAACGGTTCAGCTTTACCAATGTCATATAATGCCTTTAAAGGTGATTTTGTAAAAGTGAAAAACGTAACGCTTGCTTACAACATTCCTGCAAAACTTGCCAATAAAGCAAGACTTGCTTCAGCAAGAATTTACGTAGCAGGTCAGAACCTGGCAATCATTACAGATTATCCTGGCCCGGATCCTGAAGTGTCTTCTAACGGAAATGGAAATTCCAACCAGGGTATTGACAGGAACACGATCGCCAACGGAAGGAATTTTGTGATTGGCCTGAATGTAACATTTCAATAATCAAAAAAGCTAAACGAATGAAAAAGAAATTAAAATATATAATTAGTTTTTGTTTGGGGCTGGTAATGATGACATCCTGTAAAAAGGAATTGTTATCACCCGTTCCTCAAACTTTCGTTGCAGACGTTACTGCCTTTGATACGCCGGGTCGTATCGCCAACCAGGTAAACTCCTTATACCAGGGTTTTAAATCCGGCGCATTTTATGGTGGCCGTGCCCAAATAGCCGGAGATATCCGGGCTGAAGAGTTTCTCAACGAAACCACAAATGGTGTTACAGGCTATGATGTCTGGCTCCTTAATGCAACAGGCACTTCCCAGAATTTTATCAAAAACATGTGGTCCCAGGCCTACTATGCGATCAATCTTTGCAATCTTTTTATTGATGGTATGGCAGCCAAAGGGACTTCGGTTGTTGGTACGGCGTTATCCAATAATTATGTTGCCGAAGCAAGATTCCTGAGAGCAGTTGCCTATCTCAAACTACTTGAGCATTATGCAAAACCCTATGCAGATGGTAATGGAAGCAAACCAGGTTTGCCTATACGTTTAACTGGAATTAAAGAATCAGGATCTTCTGCGCTGGAAAGAAGCACGGTTGCTGAAGTATATGCGCAGATCATTGCTGATCTTGATTTTGCGGAAGCCAACTTACCGGCGAGCTATGCCACAGCAGCATTATCTACTACACGTGCACATAAGAACACAGCGATTGCAATGAAAACAAGAGTATTTCTTGCCATGCAGGATTATGCAAGAGTGGTGACAGAAGCCAATAAAATAGCTCCACAAAATACTGCACCATTCAGCGCTACTTCAGGTGTTGCCCATGCTTTGCAGGCAAACATTGTAAATGTATTCAGAACACCTTATACAACTTCTGAATCCATTTTATCAATGCCCATGACAAGCACAGCCGGTGATAACCCCGGTACACAAAATCAATTGGGTTATTATTGGTCAAGGACAACCGGAAATGGTGAATTTTCATTGAATCCAAGCGGCATCTATGGTAACACAGGATGGACAGCGACCGATGCAAGAAGAGGTTTTAATGCCACCGTGTCTGGCAAACCATATCTGAATACAAAATTCAATGCTCCCTCACCCTATACTGACTGGGCACCGGTAATTCGTTATTCAGAAGTATTACTCAATCTTGCGGAAGCACTGGCAAGAACTAATGCAGGTGTGAATGTAAGAGCTTTGGCCTTGTTAAACGCTGTTCGCCAAAGGTCAGACGCAGCGACTATTCTTGCCCCGCTTACGCAAGCCGATCTTATCGATGCAATTTTATTGGAGAGAAGAATTGAGTTCCTGGGAGAAGGCTTACGCAACTTTGACATCATGCGCTTGCTGCAAACCATCCCTGCCAAAGGTGGAGTTCTTTCAAAAGCTGCCGGTGAACCAGGTTATATCTGGCCCATTTCCGCCGATGAACTTTCCTTAAATCCATTAATGACAGATAACTAAAGGATATTTCCTTATGAAAAAAACTAAAGGGTTGCCGATGGCAACCCTTCTTTTTTTCCAAAAGATATTTTTAGTTTAATACTTCTTCCAGCTTTTCCTCCAAGGCAGCTTCCCGCAGATTTTCTGCAATAACCTTTCCTTCAGGATCAACTAAAACATTAAATGGGATTGACTGAAATTGGTAGATAGAAACTGCCGCACTTTGCCAATACTTCAGATCACTGATGTGTGTCCATGTAAGATTATCATCACGAATCGCCTGCATCCATCTTTCTTTTTCTCCGGGGCGATCCAATGACACGCCAAGTACCGTAAAATTCTTATCCTTATACCTATTGTAAGCCTCAACGACATTTGGATTCTCCCTGCGACAAGGAGCACACCAGCTCGCCCAAAAATCAACAAGCACAAACCTGCCACGAAAAGAACTTAATGATACAGTATTGCCTTCCGTATCAGGCAGGGAAATCTCAGGAGCTGCCCGTCCCACCCACATCGTTTTTGGCGTGCTTGATTCAATTGAATTTCTTATGCCTGCAATATCGGTACGGTCGGGAAACTTTCTAACCATGTCATTCAATATTGCAAGAAGCTCGGCACTCGTAAAATTCTTCATCCTGTAATTCGGATCCCGTGCCATTACAACATAGGTAGAAAGAATATGGAAAGCAAGTGAAGAATTCTCGGATTGTTCTATTGTTTGTTTTGTATAAAGCTTTAAGCGGGTTGATACTTCCTTCTGCTTATTATTAAGATCTGCAGCAAGAACTGAGTCCCCATGCCCTTTTTTTATACTATCTATCTGTACCAGGTAATTGAATTTCTCTCGCTGCATCTCACTAAGCCTGGCAAGATATTCCTGTATCGCCTTACTTGCTCTTGATCCCCCGACCTCGTAAAAATCAAAGCGCTTGTTAAAATCCGCATCTAACTTAATGCTTGATGCATCATTGATCACTGTTACAAAATGTGCAACATCATCCTTCAAACGCAGACTAAAGATCCCTTCGTCCTTTGCCCTGACCTTTACCGAAAACTTTCCGTTGTCATCGATCTTTGCGGAATCCTTTACTGTCCTTTCCCCGTTAGCGGTATTGGTTTCTTCAATATAGACAACCTTTGCCGTAGTATTTTTTAAGGTTCCTGACACAGTAAAAGAATTGTCACCGCTGGTACAGCCAGTAACCAAAGCAACAACCAGGAATACGATCACGATCTTTTGCATAAATAATTTAGCTATTGAGTTTTTGAATCAAAATTTCATTTACAACTTTTGGATCGGCTTTTCCCTTTGATCTTTTTATCACTTCGCCTACAAATAATGCGAGTAAGCCCTTTTTTCCTTTTTTGTATTCTTTGACTTTGGCATCAAACTGTAAAAGTACTGCATCGGCAATTGGTACAATATAATCTGAATTACTTTCCAGTATCAAGTTCTGTTTAGCAGCTTCGGCTAATGGATCCGCATCCGGATCGTTTATCAGTAAAGGAAAGATCTTTGATGTCGCAGCAGAGAAACTAAGTTTGTCCTGCTCAACAAGTTTGATAAGCTCATTTAACTTAGAAGGCGGCAAAGGGAATTCACTGATGCTCTTATTTTCTTCATTCAACCATGTTTTTACAGGACCAAGCATCCAGTTGGCTGCGGATTTGTACCTGACCCCCGTCCCCTCTCCACCTTGTGGAGAGGAGTTAGGGTTGAGGTGCTCAAAATAATCGGCAAATTCCTTTTCATCAGTCAATGCAGTGGCGTCGTACTCGCTCAAATTATAAACTGAAGTATATTGTTTGATCCTTTCCGATTGTAATACCGGTAAGTCATCTCTTACTGAATTGATAAAATCTTCCGTAAGATCAAACGGAGTAAGATCTGGTTCAGGAAAATACCTGTAATCATCTGCATCTTCCTTATCGCGAATAGCAAACGTTGTTCCGGTGGCCGCATCAAAGCTCCTGGTTTGCTGGTTGATCGTCTCCCCGTTTTCTAATAATGATATTAAGCGGGCAGCTTCATGCTCTATAGCAATTTTTACGTTCCTGATAGAATTAAGATTCTTTACTTCCACTTTTGTTCCTAATTTTTTTTCACCGGCTTTTCTAACCGAGACATTTGCGTCGCATCGCAAACTACCCTCTTCCATATTACCGTCGCAAATTCCCAAATAACGAACAAGCTTACGCAGTTCTGTCAAATATGCAAAAGCTTCCTCACCGCTGCCGAGATCCGGCTCAGTAACTATTTCTAACAGTGGTGTGCCTGCACGATTAAAGTCTAACGCAGTTTCATTTTCAAAAACATCATGCAAGCTTTTGCCGGCATCTTCTTCCATATGGATCCTGTTCAGCTGAATATTTTTCATTCCTGAGGAGGTTCTTATTGTAAGGTAACCGCCTTTACAGATCGGAGTCGTATGTTGTGATACCTGGTAACCTTTCGGAAGATCAGGATAGAAATAATTTTTCCGGGCAAAATAATTTTGTTTTGAGATCTCAGAATGGCAAGCCAGGCCAAGTTTAACGGCAAATGCAATAGCTTCTCTATTCATTTTTGGCAACGTACCCGGGTGAGCTAATGTGATGGGGCTGATATTTGTATTTGGTTCATTGCCAAAAACGGAACTATCTCCGCAAAACAATTTCGTTTTTGTTAGAAGTCTTGCATGAACCTCAAGTCCAACAACAATCTCGTATTTCTCCTTGGTTCCCATTTGATAAGACGGCAAAAATACAGATCAATTTTTTATTGAATATGGCGAACATTCGGAATTAATTTTTAATAGTAGAGTCAGGGCATGCCCTGTCTCTACGACGAGAACGAGATCTATTAAATAAAAAAAACCGTCTCGCCTGGGGCGAGACGGTCAAACAGAAAACATATCGATTCTCTTAAATATCTGTAGTTTTTAATTTGCGTGGCATTTTTACTTCCACATTTTCAGTTTTTCCATCTCTTTTTACTTTCAGTTTGATGGAAATCTTGTCTTTATTCTCTTTCACAAGCTTCGCCACTTCATCTGCACTGTTCACTTCTTTATCATTGAAATGAGTGATCAGGTCATTTTCTTTTAAGCCTGCTTTTGCCGCGTTGCTATCATGATCTACCTCAAGAACTTTAACTCCTTTGCCATCATCTGTGTCCTGAACAGATAATCCCAATCTTGGCGTACTACCTGAGCGTGACCAGTTCTGACCAGGAACAGTTTGGATCTTTGGCGAGAGCAGTTCTCTATATTCGGGCATATCCATTTTGAAATGCTGGCCCGGGGCCAAGCCAAATGCACCGACTCCTTTCCATTTGCCTAATTCCGCAGTGATCTTTTGCTCTTTTTTATCTCTTAATAGAGTTACAGTTACTTTATCACCCGGTTTCTGCTTGCGAATCGCTGCTGATAATTGATCAGGCTCTTCAATTTTAGTGTCGTTGATCTTAGTGATAACATCACCTTCTTTGATACCGGCTTTTTTTGCTGCACTTTCATCCGTGATATCGGTAACTTTCACGCCGCCTTCTGCTTCTTCAGTGACTACACCAAGCATTGCGCGGTTGGCATCCTCATTAAAAAAATTAAAACTATCGCCATCCCAGTTGTAGCTCTGACCTATCCGACCTCTGGGAAGTGTGTAAGCATTCAAACCTTCCATTGTCTTGTATTTATTGCGATGAACTTTTACCTCACCATCCTTTAGATCTTCAATGGCCTTTCCATTGACGGTTATTTTATCACCATTGATCTCGATAACAGTTTTTTCTTTGGTATCCGTGTTCCGTGTGATAACGATCTGCTCAACTTCTTTTTTCTTTTCTTTTAGTTCCTTTTCCTCCTTTACTTTTTTGTCTTCCTGTGCAAAGGAAGGAACAGCTATCGCAGCCAGTAAACCGGCGAGCGCAAAATTTACAAAAAGGCGTTTCATGATTAATTTATTTTAATTTCTACGTTTTGTTTCGTAGACCAAATATAACGACATTTTCCGAATTACGAAATGTTTCGGAACTGTTAAATAGCCAGCGGCTATTCAGACGGCAATTTTATGTGACGGACGGATTATAAATCTCATACGTTTTCACTGGATATCCGTCTACCTGCTGGATCCCGACATAGATCATATTACATTTCTCAAGAACTTTCCAAGAGGCTATGTTTTCGATCTCCGCCCTGCCTGTGATTTGCTTAAGGCCAACTCTTTCAAACCCATATTTGATGGATGCAAGGGCTGCTTCCGTTGCATATCCCTTTCCCCAGGTTTCTTTTTTGAATCTAAAACCCAGGTCGGTTTCATTCAATTCGGGCCTGTACTTTAAACCACACCAACCAAGGAATTGCAATGTTGATTTTGAATGAACTGCCCAACGGCCATGATTATAGAGAGTATATTGAGGCAAAATTACTTTTTCAAGTATTTCTGCCGCATGTATTATGTCTTTAACAGGATCATGCGTATATTGGGTAACATCCGGATCAGCGTTTAATTCGTATACCAGTTCTGTATCAAATCCTGTAAAAGTCCTAAGAAAGAGACGCTCTGTTTCAATTACAACATTCATATTCGTAAAAATACCAACTTCCAATTACTCCTTTTCTGACCACCCGATATCGTGGGATTGAAGATCCAGCGCCTTTTTTAACCACCTGAATAATCAAATGATTGAACTGATAGCAATAGTGGCGATGCTTATTTGTTTT
>JAICPX010000091.1 GCA_025929635.1 Chitinophagaceae bacterium | reverse complement strand
GTTCCTTTTCACATAAGGTATAATAATATTAGCTGCGTGAAATCCATCCTTACTAAAGATCTTAATGCGGACCCTTCTGTTGATCTCAATTCTCAGGCTATTATCCATATCGATCTCTGTTTCCTGGAAGTCGAGCAGCTTCATGGCAGGAGCGCCTTTTTCAAATGAACATTCTTTTAACAACAATTCGTTCTTATCCGCCTTGCCAAAAGAGGGAAAACCGGATTGAGAAAATGAATTGTTCGCAGAGATAATGACAAAGATGAAAATGGATAGTCGTGTCATCCGTTCAATGGTTGCTGCTCTTAAAGATATACAGAACTGTGGATAATATTAAACTGTTTAGACCTGATTTAGAACCGGCGTAGTTAAATTTGCACCTATGAAATACACGCAAACCACCGTCGATAAATTAGAGGCGATCGTAGAAGAGGCCGGCTATGTTTTACGTTATGAAAGGGGAACATTTCAAAGCGGCTATTGCATTCTCGAACAAAGAAAGGTCGTTGTGCTGAATAAATTCCTGCAACTGGAAGGCCGTATCAATACCCTGCTCGACCTGATCCCGCAATTGGGAATAACTACCGAATTACTGAGTGAAGAATCCCGTAAACTTTACAAAGAGATCCTGTCTAAATTAGAAACCGAGAACGGCAATCAATAAGTTTTTTCTTTTCTACTTATTCAATTCTATTTTTGTTGGGTGTCTTATCCTCCGATCAAAATAACTTTTCTTGGTTCCGGCACCAGCAGCGGTGTGCCGATGATTGCCTGCGATTGCGAGGTCTGCACTTCGGCCGATCCAAAAGACACCCGTCTTCGACCCAGCATATTAGTTCAATCACCTACGACGGCATTTGTCGTTGACACCACACCTGATTTCCGTTATCAAATGCTCAGGGAGAAAGTAAAAAAACTGGATGCTGTTCTTTTCACCCATCCGCACAAGGATCATATTGCAGGACTTGATGACGTACGGGCTTTCAACTTCTATTATAAACCGGTAATGCAGATCTATGCAAATTCATTGACTGAAGAAGCGATCAAAAGAGAGTTCAGTTATGCGTTTGCTGACAAAAAGTATCCGGGTGTACCTGAATTGAGTTTGAATACGATCACGGACGAAGCTTTTATGATCGGCGATATCCCTGTTCAACCCATACTTGTCTGGCATTTGAAAATGCCCGTGCTTGGATTTCGTTTTGGAAATTTTACATATATCACCGATGCCAATCGAATTGATGAAGCCGAAAAGGAAAAAATAAAGGGAAGCGAAGTAGTAGTGTTAAATGCCTTACGCAAGCAACATCATATTTCCCACTATACGTTGGCGGAAGCGATAGATATCGTTCAGGAGCTGAAAATTCCCAGGGCATATTTCACCCATATTTCACATCAGCTTGGAATTCACCAGGAGATTGAGACCGAGTTGCCTGAAGGAATTCACCTTGCTTATGATGGGTTGATACTTGAGTTTGCAGGGGATTAATTATTTGGTAACTATATACTTGTTAGACCAAATCGTCAATTCGTTCTTATTCCTTGTTTCTTTTCTCCGATAAGCACAACCAAAGCCTCAATTTGTTTTTTCAATTCTTTTAATGCTTCTTCGTTGTATGGCTTAGAATCCAACACTCCTATCAGGTCTACCACAGAAATAGTGAGTAGGTCGTATAGCGCCTCTATTGGTAAAGAGCGGTAAGTGGCGTAGGGCATAAAGGGGAGTTCTGGCTATTAAGGTAGGGAAATTTTCAAAAATGTGGGAATTATGTAAACGCTTACAATAACCTTATAAGAGTTCATTTGTGAAAAAATTAGAATTTTATCTCTATAATGACCGAAGACGATCTCCATAAACTCTCTCTTGATGAGTTATTTGACGTGATGATCAGAAGTTCAAAGGAACTCATAGAGTTCAATTGTGGAAAAGATGAAATTGGATACGCTGAAAAGAAAGAAGAGGTTCAATTAATCCAAAAATATATCGTTGCAAAAAGGGCTGAGTTCCGGCCTTTAGTTTGACCCCGGCCTTCCTATCTTTACACCAAAGCAAGCTTTGTCCCAACTGGTATATAGTTGCCAATTATTTCTGCTAACAAGTGTTAGCGCTTCGGGATTTCTCCCTTACTTTGCAGCGCTAAACGTTTTAATAAGTCTATTTAAGAAAGAAAGGATATGGATTTCCGGCACAGTGAAATAACGCAACATGCGGCACAAATGGCAAAGGATTTTGCTCAGCAATACATCAAGCCACATGTCATGAAATGGGATGAAACCCAGGAGTTCCCGGTTGAATGTTTTAAGGAAATGGGGAAGCTTGGCATGATGGGGGTATTGGTTCCGGAGCAGTATGGTGGATCCGGTTTCGGGTATTTTGAATATAAAGTGATCATTGAAGAGGTTGCAAAGGTTTGCGGATCCATAGGATTAAGCCTGGCAGCGCATAATTCACTTTGCACTGGCCACATCTTAAGTTTTGCAAACGAAGAACAGAAGAAAAAATATCTACCAAAACTGGCCACCGCAGAATGGATCGGTGCGTGGGGATTGACTGAACCAGGTACCGGCAGTGATGCGGGTAATATGAAATGTACTGCCAAAAAAGATGGAAACGATTGGTTAATAAACGGAACAAAGAACTGGATCACCCACGGTAGAAGCGGTGATGTGGCTGTAGTAATTTGCCGGACCGGGGAGCCGAGAGCTAAGAACAATGCAACAGCGTTTATTGTTGAAAAAGGAACACCAGGCTTTAGTGGTGGCAAAAAGGAAAATAAGTTAGGAATGCGCGCCAGTGAAACTGCAGAAATGATCTTTGATAATTGCAGGATCCCCGATGCAAACAGGTTGGGTGAAGTCGGTGACGGATTTAAACAATCGTTGAAAGTCCTGGATGGGGGCAGAATCTCAATTGCATCGCTCGCATTAGGTATTGCGAAAGGTGCTTATGAAGCCGCATTAAAATATTCGCAGGAACGTTACCAGTTCGACCAACCGATTTCAAATTTCCAGGGAGTAGCGTTTAAGCTGGCTGATATGGCAACCGAAATCACGGCGGCTGACCTGTTGACATTACAGGCATGTGATCTGAAAGAAAAGGGTGAATCGGTGACCAAAGCTTCGGCGATGGCCAAATACCACGCAAGTGAAGTGGCAGTGAAAGTTTCAAATGATGCGGTACAGATCTTTGGTGGTTATGGTTATACAAAGGACTTTCCTGTTGAAAAATTTTATCGTGATTCAAAGCTTTGTACGATAGGGGAGGGAACGAGTGAGATCCAGAAGATCGTTATATCAAGAGAAGTGCTTAAGTAGATAATTGCCGATAACAGATAGTTGATAGCTGTAATTTTACGTCAGATGGGACAGCAACGGTATATAATGTCCGCCATTCTACTTCTTCTTTATATCTTATTATTTATCGGAGTTTTTATCAAAATACCAGATTGGACGAGTCATGAGCCAGCTGCTGTCACTGCTGAACCCTGGGTGAAAGCTCGCCAAATGCCGACTAACGAACAACAGGGTAAACTACTCTATTTAAATAATTGCATGGCTTGCCATCTTGGTTTTAATATCGATGACGGCGCATTGCTAACAATGTCTGGTTTAGGACAGCGGTGGCCGAATAGATCTGAATTAGTAGCTTTTATCAGAAACTCAAATGACGAAGAATTAAAAGATAATACCAGGGTAAATGAAATTCGTCAAGCACGTTCTAAATTGCCTAATAGCTACCATGAATTCCAAAGGCTGACAGATGCTCAGGTTCAAACGATTTTAGAATACATCTTTTGGGAAGTTGGTGACGAAAAGCATTAACGGTATTTCTCCATCACCGTATAACAGATACGGTCCGTGATTTTATAAAATGTTTGCCCTTTTATTTTCCTAATAACCCTTGTTCTCCGGTTATCTAACAGTCTTCCTTTTTCATCAAATGACTGCGGCGTTCTGAAATAAGCAAGTGCAATGTATTTTGGCGGCGAAAAAAGATATCTTATTGTAACAGGCTTTATGCTTAAAATTATCAACTGCTGCGGCAGATCATTTACATAGTAGTCAAAGCTGTTGATCCAGGTGACTTTTGTTAGCTGCATTTTCCTGATCAAATAAAAAATGCCTGTCGTATCGTAGTTATATTTTATCAGTGTATCAGCCAGTCTTTTTTCATTTGTACTAAACTCATAGATCCGCGTTAATGTGTCAGATATGATTTCAAGGGAAACAATACTCAATTCTTTGTTTGTAAATGCGAGAGAGAACTGCCTGGTCGCATTCAACCTTTCATAGCGGCGCTCAATACTATCGACTGTTCCTTTGTGCTCCTGGTAATAATTATTGGAAAGGATCTTTGTGCTGCATGATAGCAGCACCGGTGAGATGGTCACTAAAAGTACAAGGCAACGGATCATTTGTCGATAGTTATAATTCCGAATATTATTTTTTTCAAGGTTCGTGAGCTGATCTGCAGTTCTGTATCCCCGCCATAATCCCAGTACCGGAGCGTGACCTGGTTGCCGGACCTTCTTATTCCTTTTAAAATGATATAATGTGTAGGGATAGAAAATTTGATCTTATCATGATTATTTTTATGAATGATCCTGTTGTTTATGTAAAGGCTAATGATCTTATTGTCGATTATTTTTACCAGGTAATTATAAGTATCTTTTACCCAGGGTTTGATAAGATCGCTGCCGACGGCGCTTACATGAGTGCCGCATAATTTATTAACCATCCGGTCAAATTTGGCCAGGTTAGTAGCCGCCCAAAATGTATTTTCATCACCTTCGCTGAATCTTCTGTTAAAGAAATTCAGATAGCCTTTGAACTTATCAGCAAGTACAAGAAACCACATTTGTTCAGCATGTCTTATATCAAGCACACCCTTGAATTTCAAAGTGCCGGCAGCTTTTTTTATTTCTTTCGATGGCTTGAATTGGTTGTTGTTAAAGCTTGATTCGCCCTTATCATATAGCTCATTCATTAGTTTTACATAACCTAACGGATCTTTTTGCATTACCAGGTAAGCCACTGCACCATAACCACAGAAATTTGTGCTGCGTCCCGGGTAAAAGCTTCCCGGATTGCCCAAATTCAATTTAAGGTTATCATAGAATAATTTCGGTTTAATATTAGGCCAGATAGTGCTTTCTTTTGTTTGATCGATCTTTTCAAGGAACGCAATGGCTTCTTCTTTTGTAGAAATTATTTCACCAAAAAGATCACCGGCAAATCCTTTTGGATTCACGGAGACTAGAAAGAGAAGTACGAATGATATGAGCTTGAATTGAGTACGCAAACCATTGCTCTATTATGCAAATATCAGACCTGTTGATGAGGCAAGGTTGATTTCGACAATTAAACGTAAAATTCCGATACAAAAACAGCATGGCACATCAGATCATCTGACTTCCTGCATTTCCACCAATCTTTTATAGAATCCGTTTTGTGAAAGCAACTGATCATGTGTACCGCGTTCGACAATTTTTCCTCTTTGTAAAACAATGATCTCATCGGCATGGCGGATCGTACTTAGCCGGTGTGCGATCACGATACTGGTCCTGTTCTGCATCATATGATTGATCGCATCCTGCACCAGTCTTTCGCTTTCGGTATCAAGTGATGATGTGGCCTCATCCAGGATCAGTATCGGGGGATTTTTGATCAGTGCCCTGGCAATCGTCAGCCGTTGTCTTTCTCCACCACTTAGCTTGGTACCGCGATCACCAATATTTGATTCGTAGCCATGTTCTTTTTGCATGATAAAATCATGGGCATTCGCCACCTTAGCGGCCTGTATTATTTCTTCATTGGGTGCACCAGCTTTACCAAGCCGGATGTTGTTTCCAATCGTATCATTAAAAAGAATGGGTTCCTGGGTCACGATACTCATTAAACTTCTAACTGACTGCAGGGAATACTCTTTAATATTTACACCATCGATCAACACTTGACCACTGGTTACATCATGAAATCTTGGAACAAGATCGGCTAAGGTTGATTTGCCGGCACCGGATGACCCTACCAGGGCAATCGTTTTTCCTTTTTCAATTATAAGATTGATAGTATCGAGGATCACCACATCCTCATAGGAAAAGGTCACATCCCGGAATTCAATCTTATGATCAAACGAATGTAATTGCTTGCCATTTACATTATCATCAACAGTAACAGGTGTTTTCAATACTTCTTCAATTCTCCCGATCGCAGCGCTCCCCTTTTGCATATTGCTGAATGCAAGCGATATGGATTTTGCCGGGTTGATGATATTATAGAATAAGGCAAGATAACCAATGAAGGCAGAGCCCTCCAGTGGAATGGTGCCACTGATGATCTTGCTGCCGCCATACCATAATATTGCTGCAAAAACAACCACCCCCAAAAATTCAGACATTGGCGATGCAAGATCACGGCGATACCCGATCTTATTCTTTGCCGTTAATAATTCCTCATTGATCCGGAAGAATTTATTCTTGAGCAAGGATTCAATATTAAACGCTTTTATTACACGAAGTCCGCCCAGTGTTTCATCAAGGACAGATACTGATTCGCCGTATTTTATGGCCGCTTCAAGCGACTGCTTCTTCAACGACCTGGAAATCCGGCCGATCACAAAACCAATAACGGGAATAAAAATGAGCAGGAATAAAGTGAGCTGCGGACTCAGGTAAAAAAGAAATGCAAAATTGATAATGATGGTTAGCGGATCACGAACCCATCCTTCAAGTGTTCCTACAACAGAATTCTCAACTTCTCCAATGTCGTTGGTAATGCGGCTTATCAGGTCGCCTTTTCTTTTTTCTGTAAAGTACCCGATCGGAAGATGAAGAATTTTATGATATAGGTCAGAACGCAAAGTGTTAACCACTTTATTCTTAATGGGGTTTAGAATGTAATAAGACAGGTATAAGAACAGATTTTTGAAAAAGATGGATAATACAATAATAACACATATGAATCCAAGTGTTTTAAGCAGGCCACTGGTGCGATCCTTGCTGTTATTTATACTCTCTAATAATACGTCACGTATGTATTTTATAACAGGGTTACTTGTTTTTTCGGTCAATCCTGCTATAGAACCTTTGTCGCCATTAAAGATCAATTCAAGAAATGGCATCAACATTCCCACAGAGACTATGGAAAAAGCGACAGATAAAATAATAAACAGGAAATAAAGAAAGATGCCACCTCTATACTGCCCGAGATACCTAAAAATCCGTGAATATTTTTTCATTGTATATAGCTGCGCCCAAGAAGCAGCAAAAGTAGCTAATTTTACCCCGCCTGCCGACAGCGTGCGCTAAGTCCATTAGCGACGCAAGCTATAGCGATCGCAGGCTACACAAAAGAAGGAGGAAGTATGCAGGAAGGTAAAAGACAAAAACAGATCGCCGGTCTGTTAAATGAAGAAATGAATATGATCTTTCAAAAACTTGGTTTGAGCATGATCGACGGAGGAATGGTCTCTATTTCCTCAGTAAAAGTGACGCCGGATCTGTTAGAAGCGAGATTTTATTTAAGTTTTTTCCAGGTTAAAGATGTGAACAGTGCCTTAAAGAAAATTGAAGACCGTCACCATGAAATAAAAAGAGAACTGGTAAGCAGGGTGCGGCACCAGCTTCGTAATATACCGGTTTTGAAATTTTATAAAGATGACACCCTGGATCACGTGTTCAAGATGGAAGAATTGTTTAAAAAGATCAGTGAAGGGAGACCTCCGGAGGGTGATGTAAAATGATTATTGTCCGAAGGACTCCGTCGGAGATTATTTATTATTGATTATTACAAGCTGAACATTTCCCGCGAGGAATTAATAATCAATAATTAGTAATTAATAATTAAAAAATTATCAGTCAAATGACCGGGATACCCCACCTGTTCGCGTGGCGTTATTTCAAAGCAAAAAAATCTACCAATGCCATCAATATCATTGCATGGATAAGTATCCTTGCCATGACCTTTGGTACCGCTGCGTTAATACTTGTGCTGAGTGTATTTAATGGTTTTGAAGGAATGGTTAAATCACTCTATTCTACGTTTTATTCAGATATCAGGTTATTGCCGGCACAGGGTAAGGTGCTTTTGCTGACACCGGAGCAAATAAAGAATATTCGCGCCATAAACGGGGTGAAGAATATTTCAATGATCGCGGAGGAAAAAGGAATGCTTCAGCATTCAGGAATAAATCGCGATAGTTCCGATTATAATTTTCAACGGGCAGTAACAATTAAAGGTGTGGATCACAATTATCAGGATGTTTCTGGTTTGCCCGGCAGCGTCACGAGAGGAGAGTTCAGTACAGGGAACGATGAAATACCTTTTATGGTGCTCGGTGTTGGTGTGGAAGATGCATTACATATTGAGGCGGAAAAAAATCTATTACAGTTAAAAGCCTATTTGCCCAGGAAAGATTCATCAGTTTCAAATGACCCAATTAACAACGTAAGCGTTGATTTCGTAAATACTTCGGGCGTATTTATGATACAACAGGAGTTTGATTTTAACTATGCGATTACCAATCTTGGCTTTGTAAAAAGATTATTGGGTTATACAGAGAATGAATATACCGCAGCAGAAATCGTTGTTAACAAAAACAGTGATGCAAAAGATATTAAAGAAAGATTGCAACAACAATTGGGCAAAAAATATACATTGCAAACAAGGTATGAACAGAACCGAAGTTTGTATTCCATAATGACAGCAGAGAAATGGGTCGTGTATGCCATATTGGTTATGATCATGTTCATATTTTCTTTTACCATAGTGAGTGCCCTTACCATGCTTGTTTTAGAAAAGCAAAAAGATATCAGTATACTGCATGCATTGGGCGGCAACAATAATTTTATTCAGAAAATATTTTTAAGCGAGGGATTATTGATAGGGATCATCGGGGGCGTTGCAGGGGTCATTCTTGCATTGATCATTGCATGGCTGCAGATAACTTATCACCTGGTACCGCTTGAAGGCGGCTCTTTCCTGATAAACTATTACCCCGTCAAATTGCAATGGCCGGACTTTGTGCTCGTGGCAGTAACGGTTCTTATCATTGCATTACTTGCTTCCTGGATACCGGCAAGAAAAGCGGCGAGGCAGGAGTTTAGTCTTCGCTCCGAGTAATAATTATTGATTATTTGGGGATTCAAAAGTCGCCTAAGGTTTCCGGCAACTGTGCCAGCGCTTTTGATAATTGTTCATCATTAGGTGCCACACCATGCCAGTTGTGATCGTTTTCCATAAAATCCACACCTTTACTCATTACGGTGTGCATCATGATCGCGATCGGTTTTCCTTTTCCAACTAAAGTTTTTGCCTTTTCAAGAGTTGCTACTACCTCGTCCATATCATTCCCGTTCATTTCAAGAGTTGTCCAGCCAAATACTTCGAACTTTTCACGGATATTGCCCAGCGCCATCACTTTATCAGTGGGTCCGTCAATTTGCTGACCGTTCCAATCAATTGTTGAAATGAGGTTGTCAACTTTATGATGGGCAGCGAACATAATAGCCTCCCAAACCTGCCCTTCATCCAATTCCCCATCTCCGTGTAATGAATAGACGATCGAATTTTCCTTGTTTAACCTTTTTGTGAGGGCAGCGCCGATCGCGACACTCATACCCTGGCCAAGTGAACCTGATGCAACGCGAATCCCTGGCAAATGCTCATGGGTAGCGGGATGGCCTTGTAAACGGGAGTTTATTTTTCTGAAAGTGGCCAATTCACTTTTTTCAAAATACCCGGCTCTTGCAAGAGTGCTATAATAAACCGGAGAAATATGACCGTTTGATAGTAGAAAAATATCCTCACCTTTTCCATCCATTGAAAAATTCTTGTTATGGTTCATTATTTTAAAAAACAAGGCAGTGAAAAAATCTGTACATCCCAGTGAACCTCCCGGGTGCCCGCTATTGGCGCCATGTACCATTCTTAGTATATCTCTTCGGATCTGTGTGGCTGTAGTTTTTAAATCACTCATAATAAAATGATAGGCTAGTTAAACTTGTTTTGGTTTGTTTTATCAAATGTCGCCTGAAGCTGAAAAAATTCGGCACAAAAGTGCAATCTTTTTAAATATAAAATCCAAAAGCCGGATTTAAATTAGGACATAGTTTGTCGGTGCCAGGAACCCGGCTTAAAGATTGCCAACAAAAAAGTGACTTTATAATGGAAACATTGAATAATCACATTATTTTTGCACGCAAATCCGGAACTAAAGAAGTAAAACACTATCCGAAAACCTAATACTGTTCTTATGAGCACCTTTTTGATTTGTTATTTATTCATTGCGATAGCTTTATCTCTGGCGATCAATTATCTGCTGCTCAAGTTTTCCTTCAATCTCGGATCAAGAAATAACCTGGCCTTTAAACAGGTTCGGTGGACTGCCCACGTTAAGCCTTCTATTGGCGGCATTTCATTTTTTATCATATTTCTTTTGTCATGGGGTATTTACGGCTTTATCTCACAGGAGCGTGGCGTAGTGCCCGATAAGCAAATAATTGGGATAGTCGCAGCTACCAGTCTTGGGTTTATGGCTGGTCTTTATGACGATGCTTTTAATACCAACCCGCTGCTTAAGTTCGTACTTCAACTTAGCTGCGGTATAATACTAATAAGTTTTAACGTTAAGATCGATATATCCAATCTTGAATTTATCAATATCCTTTTTACCCTGATCTGGGTGGTTGGTTTGATGAATTCAATAAATATGCTTGATAATATGGATGGAGTTACCGCGTCCATTTCTGCATTTATTATTGCAGGCTTGATCGGGGTACTGGCAATTACGGGTCACGCAGCCTCCGAATTCTACATGCTCATCCTTATCGGTGTCCTGGGAGCGTTGATCGGATTTTTGAGATTTAACTGGAACCCCTCCCGCATATTTATGGGAGATACAGGTAGCCAGTTCCTGGGTGTTTTCCTTGCTTCCACAAGCATCCTGTTCTTTTGGCAATTCAATGAAGGCAACCAGGGTATTTTGCAGGTAAAACCTTTTGTACTTCCTGCTTTGTTTTTTATAATTCCGATCATCGATACAACCACGGTGACCGTAAGGAGATTATTGCGCGGACAATCACCTTTTGTTGGCGGTAAAGATCACATCACCCATCACTTCGCTTACCTGGGATTAAAGGAGACTACGATTGTGCTGTTATTATTGGGAACCACACTTCTTTCTTTTCCACTGGCAATCATGCTGGTAAAAAACCCTTTGGTTTGGAATTTCTATGTCTCATTCGGAATGTTAGCGTATGTGGTCGCGTTATTTTTTGTATTCCAGTACTTCTATAAGAAAGGTGAATTAGCGCAGGCGAAAAAACGCCAGGATCAAAGACCTATCCCAAAGATCACCAAAGAATCTTTGGCGGCATTCAACGAAAAAATGCAGGTTAACAATTGATCCAACCCCTCCCGTCTATTTTGTGATTTACAAATGATGCTGTTTCATTAGATTTGCTATCCACTCCGAAGGAGTCTCCAGAGGTCCGAAGGACTACTTTGGAGAGTCATTTGACCTTCGGATAAATACTTTAGTTATGACCCCCGATGATCTAAAATCCATTCAGCAAAATGCTGAAGAACACATGAAGAAGGCAATTGACCACCTCGAAGTAGAACTGGTAAAGATCCGTGCAGGAAAAGCGAACCCGCAAATGGTGGATGGGATCACAGTTGATTATTATGGATCACAAATGCCCCTGAACCAGGTATCCAATGTAAGTGTGATGGATGCCCGCACACTTTCAATACAACCCTGGGAGAAAAATATGCTGCAGCCGATCGAAAGAGCGATCATCGCAGCCAATATTGGAATCAATCCCCAGAATGATGGCAATATCATACGGCTTTTCCTGCCACCACTAACTGAGGAAAGAAGAAAAGAACTTGTAAAAAAATGTCATGCAGAAGGTGAGCACTCAAGAGTAGCCATCAGGAATATCCGGCGTGATGCGATCGAGCATATCAAAAAACTACAAAAGAATGGATTGAGTGAAGACGTATCAAAAGACGCGGAAGACAATGTGCAGAATTTAACCGACAAATTCATATCTGCGGTTGACAAGCATCTTGCCTCGAAAGAGAAGGAGATCATGTCGGTTTAAAGATGTCGGAAGTCGGAAGTTAGGGAAAGCTCAAAGTATTAAAGAATCATAAGACTTCAGACCTCAGACCTCATTCCTCAACGATTCGCAAGATAAACCCCCCATAAAATAATTGTGAGACATCCCACCTGGAATACTGTTATGTTTTCTCCAAATATAAATCCCCAGCCTAAGGCGATGAAAGGGATACCATATGTGACAAGTGATGCAAAAAGCCCGCCTGCTTTCTGAACCAGTACATAAAATAACGCGGTAGCAAGAGCGGTTCCTGCAATACCGAGCATTACAGAATTAATGATCGCAAGTTG
>JAICPX010000652.1 GCA_025929635.1 Chitinophagaceae bacterium | reverse complement strand
CACTGCCTTCATGATCAAAATTTGCGATCTCGGTACTGATGCCTGCAGTTTCATCTTTATATTGCAGGTAGCCATCTTTTATCGCATATCGCTGCAGGTTCATTTTAAATTCTGAAGCCGTAGTGTCAGGTGAATTGGTTGTATCACCGTCAGGTCGGGCAATATCCCAGTTGGCTTTCCCATCCTTATTCACCAATGCGTGTATCCTTGGCGACTCTAAAAAAACGCCATATACTTTTATGTCTTTGCCTTTGATGGCGCTCATCAGGTTGACAGATGCATCCAATGTTTTTGCCGCGATCAATGTATCCTTTGCAAATTCATTTGTGCCGACCACTGAAAGCTGATCTAATGAAATAGAAATTTTGGGGAAATGACGGAATAAAGAAAGACTGACATCCTTAAAATCAACTTTGGCAACAAGATTTTTGTTGATCTCTTTCTTTACCAGTTCAGTTATTTGTTTTTTGAAAATTACCGGGATAAGCAAAGCGGCAACAAATAGAATCAGCAATACGATGCCAGTTATCTTCAGGGTTTTTCTTAGAATCTTTTTCATAGCAATGGCAAGATGGTTTTTGAACTACAAAATTGCAAATATGAGGCTAATTAAATTGAAAATTCCCTAAATATCAATGGTTTGTTTCTTAGTATTTTATGCAGATTTCACCAAGTGAAGCATGAAATCAGCGATTTCGATACGGTAGATCGTGGCCTGTTATCCAAATCCACTGTAATTCGCAAAACCGCTGATCGTTTTGCCCCCTTTATCAAATATGAGCGGAGAAAAAATTCTATGAAAGGGCATCGTGTTTAACTACAAACCTCTATCTTGTAATCGAATGAAGACGCGGGCTTGTATATTGATGGTCCTTTGGACTGTCCTACTCGTTGAGCCACTCTCAGCTAACTTGAGTATCAAAACGCCTTATTCGTCCTGTTCAAAAAAGCAGGAGGTGAAGCCATCATGTTCCAAAACGAAATGTAGCAAACCAGTGGAAAAGGAAGAGGAGAATGATTGTGAGAATAATCGATGCAATCCACTCATGTCCTGCCCAACCGGAAATTTTTACCTGTTTAATCATTCTTATTTGTCTATAGAGCCGTTTATGCTTTCAAAGCAAAAAACGGCTTTGATCAATGATAACCGTATTTCCAAAGGCCTTGCCGAGTGCTGGCACCCGCCTGAAGTAATTAATTCCCTGTCGCAGACAGGCTCAGCAATTAAATTATTTTATTAATCAAAATTTTTACAATGAAAAATTTACTGGTAGCAATACTGGCTGTTAGTTTATTGTCTTTACCCGCCATGGCTTCAACCGATGGTGGTGGAAAGAAGAAAGCCAGGAAAAAAGCCAAGACCGAAATGAAAAAAGACAATTCATGTGATGTAACAAAATGCGATCCCAAAGATTGTGATCCAAAGAACTGTGATCCCAAAAATTGCGATCCTAAGAATTGTCCCTATCCGACCTGTGTAAAGGAGGAGAAATGTTCGAAGCCATCGACAGTATCGAACAATAGATAAATGTTGAAGAAACATTTAAGCCACTTCCGAAAGGGAGTGGCTTTTTTATTTCAAATTGGTTGTTTATGATCTCACCTCTTTATCGCATACCCTGCATAAAGAATATTCGTATCATTACTCTTTACCAGCCAGAAATTTTTACCAAGATCTTCATAGGTCCATTCACCTTTGGCTCGTTTTCTGATAAACCGTAACATTTTCGGAATTGAAACATTTGGTGAAGACCCTGCATGTTCTTTCCACTCAAATCCGTTTTGCTGCAAAAGCGTTTTCATCTCAGCTGGCTTGATGAACATTTCCCATACATGCACATTGGGAGGCATAAATGCCCAACGTTTCCATTCCTGCCACAATTTTAT
>JAICPX010000474.1 GCA_025929635.1 Chitinophagaceae bacterium | reverse complement strand
AGAACATTTCGGCCGTCCACAAGACATCGAGTGGTGTTTGTCCGAAGGACCTCTTACGGGGGTTGAAGATATATTTTATATTGTCCAGAGCCGGCCGGTCACTACTTTATTCCCGGTTCCTCAAGCAAACGATCATGATCCCGGTAGCTATCAGGATCGCGTTTATCTATCTGTCGGTCACCAACAAATGATGACCGACGCCATGAAACCCCTGGGATTATCTTTTTACTTGCTGACAACCCGTGCACCGATGCGTATCGCTGGTGGTAGATTGTTTGTTGATGTTACACATATGTTGGCTTCCGCTCAAGGTAGAAAAACGATGATAGATGTTTTGGGCAAATCTGATCCGCTTATAAAAAGCGCACTCACAACTATTGTAGAGCGGAAAGATTTTATAAGATCGTTACCATCGGCCGCCAACGGCCCGCCTGAGGCGCTGCCTGGTGATAAAAAGGAACCGGGTTCCGGCAAAAGCAATAAGACGGAGCCGCTTCCTAATTATCAAACATTAAACGAATATGATCCGGCGATTGTTTCTGACATGATCAAAAGCAGCCAGGCATCGATCGAAGCGTTAAAAAAAAACATCCAAACAAAATCAGGACCGGGCCTGTTTGATTTTATCCTGGAGGATATCCAGCAATTAAAGAAAGACTTAACTGACCCACAAAGTTTTGGTGTGATTATGACTGGCATGAATGCTTCATCCTGGATCAATGAAAAAATGAACGAGTGGTTAGGGGAGAAAAATGCAGCAGACAAGCTTTCTCAATCTGCCCCAAACAATATTACGTCGGAAATGGGTTTGGACTTATTAGATGTCGCGGATGCGATCCGTCCTTACCCGGAAATAATTGGTTATTTAACCCGACGCGAAAGAATAGATAATGATGACTTTTTGGATGAGCTGGTTAAGTTTGATGGGGGGAAGGAAACCAGGGCCGCAATCAGTGCTTTTCTCAACAAATACGGGATGCGCTGTGTCGGAGAAATCGATATTACCAAAACCCGTTGGAGTGAAAAACCCGGTACACTTGTCCCAATAATTCTCAGTAATATCAAAAATTTCTCGACTGGTGCGGGCCAGCGGAAATTTGAGCAGGGGAAACGGGAAGCTTTACAAAAAGAACAAGAGTTGTTAGATCGGTTGAAGCAATTACCGGAAGGTGAACAAAAAGCCAGAGAAACAAAACGAATGATCGGCCTGGTCCGGAATTTCATCGGTTACCGGGAATATCCAAAATACGGCATGGTGAGTCGCTATTTTATTTACAAAAAGGCCCTGCTAAAAGAAGCCGAACAACTTCTGCAAGCTGACGTGATTAATGAAAAAGAAGACATCTACTATCTCAGTTTTGATGAACTTCGTGAAGTTGTTCTGACAAATAACCTGGATCACGAGATCATCAGTAAACGAAAAAACGAATACAAACAATATGAAAAACTAAGTCCACCTCGTGTTATTACGTCAGATGGTGAGATCATTGCGGGTGAGTACAAACGCGAAGACCTGCCGGCCGCCGCCATCGTGGGCCTGGCTGTTTCTTCCGGACTTATAGAGGGACGGGCACGTGTCATTCTAACAATGGAAGATGCCAACCTGGAAGATGGAGATATATTAGTCACCGCATATACTGACCCTAGCTGGACACCATTGTTTGTATCTATAAAAGGCCTGGTGACCGAAGTAGGTGGACTGATGACCCATGGAGCGGTTATCGCAAGGGAATATGGATTGCCGGCAGTTGTCGGAGTGGAAAATGCTACCAAATTGATAAGGGATGGGCAACGAATTCGGGTACATGGAACTGATGGATATGTAGAAATCCTATAGTTGCAGCGTTTAATAGAAATTCCTGGACACATGAAGAATAAAATATTTTCTTTTCTGACCCTTGGTGGCCGCCACGCCAACATCATTTTTATTGCGCCAATACATGCGCTAGCTGCCATATTAATGCAACGTTCCTGAATTTTAAATTGTCAGGTGTAAAAACCACTATGCAACACTTCCCAACCGTGATCAAATTTTTTATCCTGGTGACAATTGTTGGCTCCTGCAAGAAAGATAAAAATTCCATGGAGTGTTTTCCTGGTGCTCCAACAGTTAGACATATAACAAACAAACACGCAGTTATTAAATTGACTGCAACAGTAAATTCTGTTTGGATCATTGAGCAAGGGACCATTGACAACAAATTAATTCCATGTAACTTCCCCATGGAATTTTACCAGGATGGACTGCCAGTGATTATTAGCGGTGAAGTAAAATCAACGCCACAAGGTGGACCTTGCTGTACAGAAAACTTTTTTATTACAAAAATTTCAAGATGATTAAGATGAAAGCTTGCTTATTGGTGGTACAGGCAGTTGAATGTTACAATAACCCGCTACCGGTAGTTGCAAAACGTTATGCCTGAACCAATTTATCATTCTTGCAAATTCACATGACTATAATTCAAAGTAAAAATTCTAAAAATGGGAATCATACATGAATAAACCAGAAATTTCCGGCATTGCCCCATTTTTTATCGTAAGGGATGTTCCCGCCTCACTGAGGTTTTATGGTGACAGCCTCGGGTTCGACATTACATTCCAGGGACCTCGTGAGGATGATATCTTCTTTGGGATAGTCCAACGTGGTGCGGCGATGATCATATTAAAAGATATTGGTGTAGAACCAGTGCCGAATTATACAAGAGATACCAAACAAGGCATTGCGCGATGGGACGCTTATCTTCATGTCGAGGATCCTGATGCACTGGCAGCGGAGTTCTCTACGCGCAATGTCGACTTTTTTCAACCAATCAAGGAAGATGGTGATGACGGTTTACGGGGATTTGAAATCCAGGATGCTGACGGATATATTTTGTTCTTCGGACGTCCTCAGCGTAAATAGCCGGCACCCGGTTGGAATGATCAAGAATATCCTGTTCACTTAACAGTAGCCCCAATGTGATTTAAGCAAGGGACAACAGAAGCATGTTATAAAAATCATCCCGCTTCAATCATGAAATCACAATAAATAAAATATACTGTAAGTCATTCCAAAGTTAAGCGCCGCATGACAAATGATTGCGCCCAGGATCGAACCTGAATATTTTTTCATAATAAAAAACAGCACACTAACTAAGAACATACTTACTGTCCATATCAGGGTGGGTACTACCAGTAAATTCCATTGATTGCTGATCAACACTAATCCAAAATGAGAAATATGTGTGATAGCAAAAGCTGAACTATCAACAAGCGAAGCATTTCTCTCCCCGATTGATTCTGCAAAACCGGCGTGAACACTTCCCCTGAAAAATAATTCTTCACTACTTGGGCTGAATATCATTCCTGTTGAAGCGACAATAACAAATAAAACAGCTTTATCCTGTTGATTGATCCCTGCCGGAATATTATAGGACCTCCCGATATATTCATACCAATTTTCATAACCGTTCCCATAGGTGATCTGCCCAAGGTAATGAAGAAGGAAACTAAAGATCAGGCCCGATATAAAAGCGATGAAGAGCCACCAGTAGTTTTTGGGAGTGGTGATGCCGATCTTCTTTCTTCCGTATTTGGAAAGGAAGATAAAGGGAATGATAGCCGAAATGACCATCACCGCTCCTATTGAACTATAGTTGCCGGAAGCATTTGCCCTTAGCACTAAAATAAATCGTGGGATGCAAATTAACAGGATCAGGAAAAGTCCCAGCTTCCAATTAAAAGTGAAAATTTT
>JAICPX010000535.1 GCA_025929635.1 Chitinophagaceae bacterium | reverse complement strand
CTGTGTTTTGTGGTTTTATGGCAGAAAACTACAGGGAGACAATTATCAATAAAGAAAAAGCACACCATTATATACAAAATATGGTGGCCGATCTGAAAGCTGATACCGCCGATGCTAATTTTGCTATTTACTATAACCAGCTATGGAGCGATCACCTGGACAGTGCTTTGCAAGTGCCAATTGATCGACTGAAGGATATAAATACTCAAGACACTTTTTATTATCATTTCTTACCGTATTATTGCTGGTTGCAACCCTTCATCCAAAACGATAATACGATCACACAATTGAAGGCAGGAGGATTTAATCTTATCAGGAATGAGAAGGTAGTTGATTCCATAAACATGGTTTATAACTTTTACCGGAACGCAAGTTTTAATAATGAGTATAATTATACCTGCTATTGGGATATTGTACGCAAGGCACAAGAGCTAATGGATATGCCGGCGCCGCCAACAACCATAGAAGAAAATATCCCAAAACATGTTCTTCACAACAAGGAAGTCTTTGTTAAATATGATGTATCGGCGATACGTCAACTCTACAGTATGATAAGAAATGCAAAAGGAAGCTTAGCGACCACCATACTTTTTGAAAAACAATACAGGGAAAAAGCTGAAAGATTGCTCACCTATCTTCAAAAGGAATATCACCTGGACTGAAAAGTTATTATATGTTCCCTCCACCAGCAGCCAGTACCTGCCATTGTCAAAGCTTCGGTAGGCAGGCAACAAAATTGAATAGAGAGGCCGGCATCTTTCTTCCATAGTTCTTCGCAGCAACAACCGCAAAAGTTTTATCTTACGTCATGCCGCAAATCCGCCAGCTCGCCGCAATCATGTTTACCGACATTGTCGGTTATACTGCGTTGATGGGTAATGATGAAAGAAAAGCATTTGAATTGCTTAGCAAAAACAGGCAGATCCAAAAACCGATCATTGAACAATACAATGGCCGGTGGATAAAGGAACTTGGCGATGGAGTGATGGCAAGTTTTAATACTGCTTCCGATGCTGTAAATGCGGCCGTAAAAATTCAGCAAGCTTGTAATGCAACTAAGGATTTTCAATTAAAAATAGGTATACACCTTGGTGAAGTGGTTTTTGAAAATGAGGATGTATATGGCGATGGAGTGAATATCGCTTCCCGTATTGAGACACTAGGCGTAGGCTCGTCGGTACTTTTTTCAAAAACTATCCGTGACCAGGTTAAAAACAATGCTGAATTCCAAATTAGTTCACTGGGCTCATTTGAATTCAAAAATGTAGAAGAACCAATTGAAGTGTATGCATTGTCTAATCCGGGTTTTATTGTACCGAAGCCCGGGGATATTCATGGCAAACGGAAAACGCCAACTGAACAAAAAAGTAAAAAGGGAATATTCATCGCTGTTGCTATTGCAGTAGCGATCGTTTCAGTGTTGCTTATTTTCAAGGATTCCATTTTGCCAAAAAATGCAAATGCATCAACAATAAGATGGCTGGCAATTCTTCCGTTTGAAAACTTTCAGAAAGACTCCACATTATTTTTATCTGATGGCATACCTGAAAACCTGATCAATCGCCTGTCCGCATATCCTGAAGTAAAAGTATTTGCCCGTTCAGCAACATTTGGGTTAGCAGATACATCCCGTACCATTGTAAGCCTGAGAAAATTATTGAATGCGGATGTTGTATTGACAGGTCGTTTACAAAAAAAGAACAATAAATACATTCTGAATTGCGAATTGGTGGATGCCGTTAACCAGAATCAGCTCTGGAACAATGAATACGAGTTGACCAGCGATAATATTTCAAAAGTTGAAGATTCAATAATTATATCATTAATGAACCCGTTGCAGATCTCACTTGTAAATAATGCCAAAGCTGTTCAAAAAAATAAAGAGGTGAATAATGCTGCGTATGCAGAATATTTGAAGGGACGATATTTAAGTTATGGCTCTACACCTGAAGAATCGGAAAAAGCTTTATCACATTTCAGGGAAGCTATCCGCATTGACCCAAAATATGCAGCAGCTTATGCAGCTATTGCCAATGAAAAAATTGTCCAGGGGCTTTTTTCAACAGCATCCAAAAAAGAAATTGTGGATGAAGCAAGAACGGCTATTGAAGCCGCTAAAGCACTTGATCCCGGACTTGCTGATATCTATACATCAGAAGGGGCATTAAAATTTTACTATGATTGGGATTGGCAAGGCGCAATAGCTTCCTATAAAAAGGCACTGGAGCTCGATCCCGGTAATGCTACAATATATATAAGGTACTCAACCACCTTAGCGGACCTGGGACGGCATAAAGAAGCAGTGCCACTGGCTGACAAAGCAGTTGAACTGGATCCAATATCCATTTCCAGTCTTCATAACCTGGGATGGGTAAACCTGCTTGCCGGCAATTATAAAAAAAGTACAGAGGCTTTTGAAAAAGCGTTGGAATTACATCCCAACTGGGTTTGGGGATATTTAAAAAAATGCATGGGCCATATTTCCATGAAAGAATATGACAAGGCATTATCGCTGGTAGAAAGCGGTGAAAAATTATTAAAAGATGGATGGGGGTCCGAACTACTGCAAAGTCAACTTGCTTTAAATTATAAAAATTGCGATCAAAAACAAAAAGCAGATACAGTAATAAACAGGTTCTTGAAATATGCCGCACAAAATACAATACAAGACCCCTTCGCAATGTCGTTTATATATTATTTGCAGGGTGACAATAAAAAAGCCAATGAATGGGAAATAAAAACAATGGAAGGAAGGTTTCCTTCGGCATATCTCATGAGTCTTGCATTTTTATATGATAAAAAATATTTTGAAGGTGAAGCTCATCAACAGATCCTGAAAAAGATGGGTTTTGTGAAATAAGCACTTCCGTCCGCCTGGGTTCTTGCCCCACAGCTAGTACAACATAAATAAATGAAGAGGGCAAACAAAACACAGGCACCAATAAAAAATAGAACCTCATGAGAAAAATAATTTCATTTATGCACATATCGCTTGATGGTTTTGTAGCAGGACCGAACGGAGAAATGGACTGGATCAAAGTTGATGAAGTCCCGAAGGGATGCCTTCGGCAAAATT
>JAICPX010000369.1 GCA_025929635.1 Chitinophagaceae bacterium | reverse complement strand
TTCAGGTGTCTTTACGGTTGACTGTAGCTTTACCAGTTTTTCATTACCAGTTTTGGGTCAACTTTTCTATTTAAAGTTTCTTTTTGGGCGTTGGCTCCAAAGCATAAAAGTTCTCATATTCTTCTTTTAAAGGTATTAAAAAGAATTATCACCGCGATTCAGAGTTTTGGTCAATTTCCGACTTAAGGAGAAACAATGACATATCCACACCCGTGTATAATTCTTCCATTTCTACCGTTAAGCAATTGTATAGTTTTAAATATTGAATTGATCCTGTTCAGTGAACCTGAATAAAACCGAACGATTCTGTAGAAGGATTATCAGTCACCATTAAATCAAAACTTATGTGCAAAGCCCTGACCCAAAGTCTTCCTGTATTCCTGTTAGTTGTTCTTTCGTTTAGCTGTCAGAAAAACATGAAGGATAACGCTGCAAACGCAAGACCCGGTCTTGTCAGCGATTTCACTCCTAAAGAATTAAAGAACTTTGTCCAGTTAAATCTTGTTGGTAATAACAGTATTTATAATCCACAAAACATTGACGCTGGGTTGGTCAACGCCTGGGGTATTGACTTTCCTCCTTCCGGGCCTGCCTGGGTATCATCAGAAGGAAAGGGCATAAGTCCTATTTATAATTTTGACGGGGTACCGGTTGCACCCGCGGTGAGCATTCCGCATGGCGATGCGGGACCGACGGATCATGGTCGACCTACCGGTCACACATTTAATCCGACTCCTGATTTCAAACTTCCTAATGGCAGTCCGGCACAATTTATTTTCGCTTCAACCGATGGCACAATTTCGGGATGGAATGATGGGATCAATGCCATAAAAAAAATTGATAATTCTCCCAATGCTTCGTACCTGGGTATCACACTTGGAGTTGATGGCAGCGATTTTTATTTGTACGCCGCAAATTTTGCGCAAAACAGGATCGATGTGTATGATAAGAACTGGAATGCTGTAAGCAGGCCATTCATAGATCCAAATCTTCCTTCAGGTTATTCGCCATTTAATATACAAACGGTGAGCGACGGAAGGATCTATGTAACCTATGCAAAGAAGGATGCGTTGGGTAAACCTGAAACCGGCCAGGGAAATGGCATAATCAACGTCTTTAGTCCAAACGGAACCTTAGTGAAACGTTTTGCTACAAAAGGAAAGTTGGATGCGCCCTGGGGGATTACCATAGCACCGGCTGGTTTTTGGGGAGAATTTAGTCAACTGGCAAACATGATTCTGGTCGGTAATTATGGTAGTGGTCAAATAAGTGTGTTTGATGAAAGCGGAAATTATTACGGACCGCTTTATGGCAAGGGAAAAGTAATTGAGATCGATGGATTATGGGGAATAACATTTCCTCCAATAAACGGTTTACATCGCTACTACCTCTATTTTGCTTCAGGTCCTGATAATGGGACCGGTGGCCTTGTCGGTTATATTAAGAACTACTATTTAAATTAATATTAGCTCAACCAACCATACAGTGCTCCGTTTCTACGGAGCATTTTTATAAGATCTCTCCTATGTGCAGCTTGATATTTGCCGCGATCTTTTCTGTTGGAAGATCGTTGCTGTCTTTGCCAAATGGATCTTCGATTTCTTCTGCGATCAGTTCCAGACTTGCCAATACATAAAAAATAAAACAAACGACAGGTATAATGTAATAACCCAGGCTGAACACAAACCCGAATGGCAGCGTCATTATATAAAAGAAAATGAATTTCTTGAGAAAAACGCTGTATGAAAATGGAATAGGGGTGTTCCTGATCCTTTCGCAGGCGCCGCATGAATCGGTAAATGATTGCAGTTCGGCATTAATTATGATTAGCTGATCACCTGTGATCTTATTTTCATTGTAAAGACTCATGGCTTTCTGCATCATCAGGAGGGCGACCTGGTTGGGTATATGTTTTTGCCTGTCCAGTTCCTTTAATTCAGGATGTTCATTTTCATCAAGCGCCAATCTTGTCTTTTCAGTTTGTAAATGTTTTGCCAGCATCGCGGCGAACAAGGGAATAACACGCTTGAAAAACCGGAGAGTATCTTCATCGTCAGGAACAATGCTTTTTATTTTCATAGCAAGGTTCCTGCTGTTATTTACAAGATGTCCCCAAAGTTTGCGTCCTTCCCACCATCGATCGTAAGCAGTATTGGTTCGAAATACAAGTAGTAATGAAAGCACAAAGCCAAGAAGATTGTGTAACAGGGTAAGATTTTTTACATAGCCGTTATCAGCGATATCCCAGTATTCCAATTCAAGGTAGGCGATCAACCAACCATAGATACCCATGGCGATGATCATTGGTAATAATTTCCGGATAGTATCCGACTTGTGAAGGCGAAAAATAAAAGTGAACCAGTCTTTGGGATTATAGGTGATCATGGTGCAAATGTAAATGGAACGACAAGGCTACTTTTTCTTTTTTTTGAACAGGGGAGCCCTCTTTTTCTTGTCGCTGCCAATCAGATAGCCATACGGCTTTAAAGATTCAATATGATCACAGATGATCTTTACAATTCCCAATAATGGAATGGCTAATACCATTCCCGGAATTCCCCAAACCAATTCGCCAAGCACAAGAATGATTATTGTGAACAGCGGATTGATGTTTACTTCGGCACCAACAACCAATGGTTCCAGGATATAGGTTTGTAAAAATTGAACGGTCAGATAGGTAATAATAACACCGATCACCATTTCCATTCCCCCGCCTTGTATGATGACCATTAACACTGCAAGGGAATTCCCGATAAGGTTACCAACAAAGGGTACAATCTCGAGCAATCCGCAAATAATGGCGAACAATACTGCATACTTTACGCCCACGATAGAAAAACCTATGCTATACATTACCCACAAGCAACCGATCATCATTCCCAATCCGGTGATGTATTGTTGTGAGACTTTTTCAATATCATAAATAATGGTTTCAGCATTCTTCTTTTGTTGTGAGGAAACAATTTTCAACACAAATCCTTTGATGCGATCACGGTAGAACATGAAGAGGAAAATATAGACAAGGACCAATATAAAATCAACTATGAAGCCGGTGAGCACAGAACCAAGACCAGTAATAAAACTGCCATTGCTTTCCGCTTGCCCGGATATTATTTCATCCTGTTGCTTTATTGAAAGACCGAAATTGCTGCGAATATAATCCTGGAACTGGGAGAACATCCTTTTCACCTTTTTTTCAATATCGCTGGATTCACTTGCCAGGTCGGTTATTTGCCAGCTGATCAGCCAAATAAATCCCGATAACACCGCTAAAAAAATAATGATACAGAACAAAATTGATAGCGCCTTTGGAATTCCCTTACTTTCAAACCAAAGACTTAAAGGAAGAAACAACATGGCGAGTAAACCTCCAAAGCAAACAGGAACTAAAAAGGGTTTGGCATAATAAAGGGCAGCAATCGCAAGAAATGCCAGGAGGAGGAAGAGAACTACTCTTTGCAATGATGAGGTTTGCAACATTCTGATTGGGATAAAAGTGAAAATATCAACCTGTCTTTTTTTCCGGCAGCCAATGATGACCAAAAGGACCTTCCATACAGCCCTGCCTGTGTTCGTGATCAGAATCTCTCACCGGGTCAAGTGCTCTGCCCCCTGCACCCACAGCCTTTGCCATTGCAGCATGCGGATCGTTGACAAATAATCCAATTGCAATTGTGGTGCCATTCGATTTATCCCGGCTAAATTCACTATTCCTGGTCACTTCTTCATGGAGATGAAAAACGGCTCCATCAATTTGACATTCTCGCCACATGCACGCTGCCATCATCGTTATTCCACTGTCGCAAAACGAGTGCATCAAATGCTTTTTATAAGATTCGATAGCGGAAGCTACGATCTTTACATGGATCATGGGAGCAAAAAAAGTGGAGGGCCTGTCCATGTAATTAATTTTAGTATAACAAATTACATCATTTTGGCTTTGATGCAGGTGATCTATATTTCAAAATATAAATGATAATGCTTGCTGCAGTTTGGATTGAAAGCTTTATGGCAGGAGGGGCAACTATTGGCTGAATCAAAATATTCCCGGACAGATAATTCGTTCCTGCAAACACCACACAAAATAGCTTTTTCACTTCTTTCATTTATTGTCCATACTTCCGGCATGTGATCAGCCAATTGGTTGTGACACTCAAAACAAGCGTAATAGGTATTGCAGCATTTGAATTTGATCGCAATGATGTCAACCGGGGAATTCCAATGAACACAACGGGTTTGATCGTCGACCAGGTAGCCTTTTACCATTATACAATGGTAACTAAAAAAATCATGCTAAGCATGTCAGGAGAGCGAGCTGCTCCAGGTCAGATCATATTTGCCTTTTACCTCTTTGGTACAGGTAAATACAAAACAGGTAGCATAGTGAAGGTTCTTGTTTTTCTTTGAAGCAAAAGTGATTTTGCCGCTTACCCGCGTTTGGATCGTAGATGTCTTTATCGATCTCCATCCGCGCTGAACTTTCTTATATGAATTATGATAACCCGGATTACATTCAGCCAGCGTTTCTACAAGAAGTTGTAATAACGATGGATCTTCAACATTGGCGTCAATCAGCATTTTAGGTCGCTGATTTTTGTGGGGTGGCTTTCTCATATTGTATTGGTTTTGTTTAGATGATACGTTATTTTGAAAACGTATGATTAGTAAATATATTGGTTTTTAATCAAGATTTAAAAGGGGAAACTCATTTTGATTCAAATATTTATTCTAAATCAAACCTCGTGTAAACTTCGATTCTGATTCTGCGAACGACATAAGAGTGATCATTTGTTTTATAACAAACGTTTGAGAAAAAGTTTTGCATTGTGTCGCCGGTTCATCTTCATGAAGCTTTGAACTATGAATTCCTCTTTCAGTTTCCAAAGGATGAATTGCAACATAAGTGTGCGGGTTGTGGAGATGTTCACTGGTTGT
>JAICPX010000076.1 GCA_025929635.1 Chitinophagaceae bacterium | reverse complement strand
TGCCTCATTTGTATGCGATTCTCTGTGACACTCTGAACCAGGACCCTTTGCGACCAAATGAAACTCCGGCTTTTAAATAAATTATTTGTTTAGTCAACGTAATTTTCCGAGCTCTTCTGTCGTTGTTAGTTCAATAGTATTTCCACCTAAATAAATCGTAAAGCTTGCAATTTGGACGTCGATTATATATTTTTAAGGTTCCGAACCCTGTAACATGCTGGCATTTTTAAAAAAACTCAATCATTTTTTTGCTCCGCAAAAGCTGGAGGCCCCTGCCCAGCTTGTTGCTGAAGAACTCGTAAGTGATGAGACCTTTAACAAATATGCCTACATCATCAGCAGTCGCATTCAATACTTTAATGATCTTTCTCCGGAGTTAAAACAAAGATTTGTAAACAGGGTCCATCATTTTATACGTAATAAGCAGTTTCACTATATCGGTCTCGAACCAAAAGAGGAGATCCCTGTTCTAACAGCAGCTTCCGCGGTACAAGTAACATTTGGGTTAAAGAGTTACCTGATGTTACATTTCAAAAACATTTATATACTGGCGGATGCTTATCGGATGGATAATGACGAGGAGCTGTATATCGGTCATGTGGCGCCGGAGGGGATATATTTATCGTGGAAACATTTTCTTTTTGGCTATTCTGATAATTTAGACAATATCAATGTGGCGGTACATGAAATGAGCCATGCTTTGTTGTTCAATAACTATTTTGCCAAATATGGTGTTGATCAAAACTTCAGGGCGAATTATGAAAAATTTTCTACAACAACAGGTCCTATACTGGCAGATGTGATCACAAAAAGACAAAGTTATCTGCGCAATTATGCTTTGACAAATATTCATGAATTCTGGGCAGTAAGTGTAGAGGCTTTTTTTGAGAACCCAACGGATCTTAAGATAAACATGCCACAATTATATGAAGCGCTTTGCCGGGTACTAAACCAGGATCCGGAATCAAATCAAAAAATTCTAAAACCCGAACTATGATAACGTTGACCCTACTTTATTTGTGGAGGAGATTTTTGTTAAATAAGAAGAAAAAAGCAGTTGTATTAGCTACCTCCTGAAGATTATTGTTGCTTACTGCTTCGCATGGCTCGCAGTTCGCCTTGACGGGAGCAAAAGCAAATGATGCTTTATTAAGTGACCTGGATACTAAATAATACCAGGTCACTTTTATTTACATTGTTACTACCTCTTCTTTGTTTATTTCTTTCCTGCGCTCAACAAGGTAATACCAGCCAAGAATAATGACGCCGATTAAGAATGGGATCATGGCCACGTGTTTTCCTTCATAACCGCTGACAACGCTTACTTCATCAAATCCAAAAAATTCACTGATCATCCAATAACTATTGGCACTGATCCAGAATGCGACAGCGAGATTATGAGCAAGCTCGGATTTTATTTTCCGGGTCCTGTAAGCAATATAAATTGCTACTGACAATGTAGGAACGACCATAACAATACCCAACACTTTCCAGATCATACACCAGCTGATATCTTTAAAGAGCCAGAAAACAATATGGAGATTTTCTAAACGGCGATAACGGGCCGGTATGCTAAAAAAATTGTCCTTCTTATTGATCATTGAGTTTGGTTTTGACGAAATCAAAAATAGGTAATGTGATCAAAATCGAAGTGTGGTCCCGTTAGATATTGGATATTTTCGTGAGTTACAATCTCCAGCGCTGTGATGTTTTACCTGGCAAGAATCTTTGAAAATCTGGTGATATCAGCTTCCGGTAAAATTTCTTTTTTATACAAGAGATGATCGACTAATTGTTTTGCAAAAAAAGGAGCCAATGAACAACCTTTTGTCCCCATTCCATTTAATATGCCGATATTTTTTTGTGAAGGATGCAAACCAACAAAAGGGCGGCGTTCTACATTAGCTGGCCGGATAGACGCTTTGTGATCAACTATGCTGAACGGGACTTTTAGCCAGTTGTTTAATAATGTCGCGGTTTGCTGCCTGAATTGTTCTGTTGGTTTATCATCACTGAACTCCCAGTGATAATTTGAGCCTAGCCAAAAAATATCCGTTTCAATTGCGGTAAGCATCATCCCTTTTTTGAAAATATGATCTGACGGAATACCGCGGGATTCAATGATGATTGCCTCGCCCTTATTCAAGGCGAATGGGAGGTTTTTGAAAAATGGGTTTCCTGCTGAATGAATGCCATCGCAAAAAATGACCTTTTGAGCATTGATGTTTTTATAAGTGACACCAGCCTCGGTTTGGACGAGTCGCTTGATGTCAACGTCTTCCCCGATCAATTGGCCGGCAGATAATAGCTTTCTTCTCCATAAGGAAAGTATTTGTTTGAGGTTTATCAGATAGCAGGGATCCACTTCACCAAACCCGAAGTCATAATTGAAAATGCCGGTATACTTGTTTTGATCTGCGGATTGAGACAGAAAACTTGCATGTTCTTTTAACCGGCCATCAAATGCGAGTTTCATCTGCGGAGTTGGATGGAAATCGACAAGACTTTTTTGTTCGATCGCGTTGATACCAAGATGATCTCCCAGTTCTTCGTAGGCCGGAACAAGAAAGGATAATAGTTCATCGATCATCCATGTCTTTACAATTCTTCTGCCTGTTACAGGGTTGATTATACCTGCCGCCACTCTTGACGCAGAGTTCTCCTGGTTATCGTCGATTACAAGAAAGGATCTCTTTTCTTTTTGTAGATAATAGGAGAGCCATGTTCCGCAAATTCCCTGGCCAATGATAATAAATTCTGTATGCATTAGATACAAAAGTAAATGTTCCCTGGCTGCGGGTAGGCAGGAATGCTCAATTAACAATGTTCATTTTTCAATTGGCTCTCCCAAAATTGAACATTGAAAATTGATCCCGATAGCTATCGGGAGAGCATTGAACATTTCCCTATTCAACATTTATTCTTATTCCCTCGCTATGCGAAGAGAATTCAGGCGCATACATGCATTGAATGCTTGTAATTCCGTTACTAAAGTTGCCGGTATGAGTAACAAATAATGGATATTCGAAAACATAAGTGCCTTTTCTTAAATAGTCAAAAAAGAAATTAGTGCTGGCATCTTTTGTTGATTCATAATATCCCAGTCCGCCCCGCCATTTATACCCGCTTAATACATTCACTGGCTCGAGACCGGATGCTCTCATATCTTTCATGTGAACGTATTCCATATCGCGATCCACCCTTAGCTCGATCCTTACTTTTATTTTATCGCCAACCTTTACAGCATCGCCTTCATTTATTGGAGTAAGTACCGGTCCGCGATCAGTATTTGTTTCAACAAAAAGCTTTTTGTCCAGTTTTAATGGTGTGGCCGCAGGAGTGATGTTGTCAAGATTTTCAAAATATTGCCAGTAAGCTGCTCCCCATGTTGTCGATGAAGCAGATTGATTGTTTGTTTGCTGAACTGATACATTGATATTCCCCAGTGACGGGGTAATCAACGAACCATTGATCGTCCTGTTGAAATAACCAGTGCCCGCTTCCTGCTTGTTGTCTGTTGATCTCACTATCATATTTCCCAGTTGAATCTCAACGACCGGGTCATTTTTTAAGAGGTCTGTTCCCTGTAATAACAATGCATAACAAGCTTCCGCGGTTGCTTTTGTTGTTCTCCAATTTGTGGTTTGTTTATTTTTTAATAACCATGTTTTCAATTCATCAACAGTTGTGATGTCTTTGCTTATTTCGCTGAACGCTTCGATCAATAAAGCTTGTGTTTCGATGGGCGCCTGGTGCCAAAACCAACCACCACTGTTTTCTTTCCAGTACATTCCTAACTCTTCATTTGTGATGCTTGTTTCTTTTAATGAATTCAAAATAGCCAGGGGCGTTTTTGCTTCATTTGTTCTGAACAACATCAACGCGATCATTCCCTGCATATATTTACTTTGCTTTGACCATGTTTGTTGCGCCATGGTCCGAAAATAATTATAAGCTATTTGGGAACCTGCCGGAATTTTTTTATCTAGGAAAAAACTACGCATGTACAGATATTGGATCTCATAATAGCCCGGAGTATACCTGGTAAGATCAGCTTTACTTTTTTTCAATTCGTCATAATCCTTTTTTATTTGCAGGTCAAGATAAGGAATAGCTGCATTAATTATCGATGTCAGTTTTTCCGTGTCAACTCCAAGTTTTTTCAAATGCCCGATACCAGTCGTGATATATTGCGTAATATATCGGTTATCCGGTCCGCCTTCGAACCATACAAATCCTCCGTTCGGGCTTTGCTTCTGCTTTAGTTTTTCATAAGCACTGTTCATCTCGTTGCTCATTCTTATCATGTCAAACAACAAAGCAATATTCTTTTTTTGCTGTTCCTCGGTTTTTGCCTGCAATACCCATGGTGTTTCTTCCAGTAGAATAGCTTTTAGTTCAGGATTTTTTTGAAGGTTACTTATCAACGCAGCGGTATCTTTAAGCTTCTCCGACGGAGCCCTTGCGGACCAGCTTTCAAATATTTGTTTGATCCGTGGTGAGCTGTTTGCGATCCTTGAAGCCAATGCATTTGCATAATACCTGTTCCATACTTGTTCTGAACATTCGTAAGGATATTCCATCATGTATGGGAGTGCCTGTACAGCATACCAAACCGGGTTTGAGGTAAACTCCACAGTGAATGACTGGTGCTGCAGTGTTTCAGAACTATCAGCCTTCAATAGTTTTTCGAATTTGAAACTCTTTGTTCCGGTGCCTTTCACATTCAATGGCATTGTCTCAGTTACCAGCATGCGATTGGTGAGCACAGGCATGGCCGCTTCTTCGCCATCACTAATATTGCCTGATCTTGCAACGATCCGCCATACCAGTACCTTGTCAAACAAATAAGGAACCTGTAATGGAAATGTCACTGCTTCACTTTGACCAGCCGCAACAGTGAAGTATTGATTGGGGAACATATTATTGAACCAGCCGCTGACCGATTCGTTGGTGGCTGCATCAAATAACTGCAGTTCGGCTTGCCCGGTTTGTTCTTTACCCGTAACGTTTACGATCTTGGCACTGAGTTCAATTTTATCACCTTCTCTTAAGAATCTTGGCGGGTTTGGCTGCACCATCAGTTCCTTTTGCGTAATGATCTCATTCTTGCTATAGCCAAATGCAAGGTCTTTTGTATGTGCCAGTGCCTGGAATTTCCATCTTGTTAACGCTTCAGGCAGGGTAAACGAAAACTCTATATCGCCGTTCTCATTTGTTTTAAGATCAGGAATAAAGAAAGCGGTTTCATTGAAGTTTTTGCGAATTTGAATTTGATCAGGAGACTGCGGAGCCGGAGTCTTGTCAGGCTGATCTTCTATGCCGTCCTTGTCAACATCGAGATTCTCCTTTTTTCCGCCTTGTAAAGAAGGAGCAGTTGTTTGTCCCAATGATACAAGTTCTCCTTCTTCTACAGCAGCATCTCTTCTATAACTAACGTTGCCAACTGACATGTCTTCTACATCATAATACGCCCGTTTCGGCAAACGCATCAACCTTGGATTTTTTAAATCGCTGTATGAATAATCGAGAGGGTTTATCCACCATAATGGCTCTGCGCTATTCCTGTAATAGGGTGAGAAAACAAAAGCCGAGATCAGGTCCTCATAGTTTTTGGTATAAGTCTTCCACTCTTTGACGGTCTTGTCCTGGAGGGTTGATTCAATAGAACTGAAGTTTTGAGCGGCCATCCAGCGCATCGGATTACTATAGACAGGCCAAACAGAAGGTGATGACCATTGATGCGGATAAAACTGGTCAAGTGAAGCATCATACATGCTTGCAAGCATTTCCGCAGCTACTTTATCTTTTTTATAACCGGTGATCTTTATTTTCCATTTTTCCTCACTGCCCGGCAAAGTTTTATCCCGGAATGTTCCATACTCAATAGCAAGTTCCTTATTGGTCCAGGGAACATAGATCGTTTCATTTACTGCATAGAACCGGTTATGCTTTACAAATATCCAGTTTAGTCCAAACCCGCCTCTGTCGGCTTCACTGATAGTAAAATCAAAATTTCTTTTCTCATTATTAATATTTGTATAACTAAACGCTTCTTGTTTATCATCTGTCTTGTCAACCTGGTGTATGATAAAGAGATTATCGGCTGCACTGCCTAAAATGATACTTGCTTTATCGCCGGGTTCTGAAGTTTGCGTTTTTTTATTCACCCACAAGTCTTCAGCATACATTAGTTTATTTGCCTTTTCATCCAAGAGCTCGATAAAATGAACATCTTTTATTTCATTTCCGTCCTTGTCTTTTGCTGAGACCTCGATCTCATAAAAACCGGCCGAAAAGTTTGAGGGTTGTCCGGAAGGACTGCTTGGGTGAAGTTTGAAGTTTGAGGTTTCCCGGACGGAATCGGAAGCGGAAAAAACTTGCATTTCCTTTTGCCAACTGGTGAAATCAGTTTCATTATCATATTCATCATGCGGAAAATTCTTTATGTACTCATCTTTGTTCATGACAAATTGATCGGGCCGTTCCCAATATCTTTTGCGGATCAACCGTTTTTCTTCTTTTAGTTTTGTAATAGTGACTTTAACAACAGCCGGCTGGAATTGGCCATTCATATTCTCGGTACGGATAGAAAGTGATCGTAAACTATCTGCGCTTAATGATGATGGCACCACAGTTTTTAGTATAATGGATTTATAACCGGCGGATATTACGGTTTCACCACTTCTTGTTTCTCCATTAATATCGGTTACATCTGCATATATTCTATATTGAAAAACCGGCTCAAATTTTTTATCGAGTTTCAGATCCGGGATTGCAGTGAACTCAATATTGAATTTTCCATCTTTATCAGTTTTCAATTCCCCATGAGCGATCTCCATGCTTTCCGTAACGGGTTGCCACCACCGGCGAAATAACCAGGGATAAGGAAATCTTGCCTGCCGAACAACGCGGTATTTCACAGTGGCGCCATCTATATTATTACCTGCATAGGCTTTAGCACTACCTGTAACCTTTATTTTATCATTTACTTTATATGTGCCTTGTATTTTTTCATAGTCCACATAAAATTTCGGTCGTTTGTATTCTTCCATCCGGAAACTTGTGGTACCCCTGTTATCTTTTGTATGTATATTGAAAACACCATTCAACCCCCCGCCGGGTAATTGAAACTTGCCGGAGAAGGATCCAAATTCATTCGCTTTTACCAGGATCGAATCGATGTACTCGTAATTTGCGTTTCTTAAATAAAGTTTGTTTTCATACCCGCTATCTGCTTGTCCTTTTTTCTCTGATGAGTTGGTGATCACGGCTAATCCTTTATAATAAACAGTTTGCCCCGGCCGGTAAATACTTCTGTCAGTAAAAAGATAGACCGTTGATTGATCGGGCTTTTTTTCGTTTGATTCATCCCTGTAATAATAATTGTATGAATATTCATCAATAAAAAGCCTGTCACTATTGTAACTTATGTCAAGCTTGTACGAATTTCTGGGATTGTTTTTCTCATTTGTTTTTTTATTGACATGAAAAAAACCATTCGCATCAGTTTTATATTGACCATGGATCTCATCGACGTAGGTATATTTTTTATAGTCATAGCGCTGACCCCACACAACTACCGCAGCATTGGCAAGCGGTCTTCCGCCATCACGATCTAATACAAAATAATCTTCCTGGAAATTAACATAACTAATATTGGATACATAAAATTTGCGGCTGCCTAAAATTGTTTTTTTAAGATCAAAATCTTTTTGATTACCTGCAACCAAATAATATTCGCCGGCAGGCAAAGCATCGATCTTAACTTCGGTACTATGTTGTTGCAGGTCTTTTGTGTCGGGTAAAGCTTGTTCCCAGCTGCGGATAGAAGCAGCTTGCAGCAGGGTATTCCAATAAATATCTCCGGATTTTTTTTCCAGCTCTTTTTTAAGCTTTTCATCGTTTTTGATGACCCGGAAAAAGATCGTAGTGACATTATTAAATGTTATCAGTGTCCTGAAGGGCCGGGCAGGAACATTCACCTTTTCAAGGTCGAATTGGAATGAAGGATGAGTGATCCTGTTAAGAAGATTGTAACAATTAACCCGTCCTTCACTTTCCTCTTTTTGTTTTAACACTCTTTCACAGATCTCTTTTGCCTTCACCCGGGAAAATCTTTCAGTCGTATCACCATATGGTTTATACGTACTTGCTTTATTATTATAATAGGCTGCAAGCAGGTACCAGGCCTGCGCCGCTACCGGGTTATCGGTGTATTTATTAGATAGGTGTTCAATCGCATTAAAATAAAGCTGCTCTTTCTCAGGGTGCACAGAGCTGGCATATACAAATTGAATCCGCTCAATATCTGCGTCGATCAATGCACCTGGCTTCGCATCATTTAAATGGAAGGCAAGTAGTTTCTGATACAGCAACAGCGCCTTGTGTTTCAAAGAAAGTGAATCGTTCGTAATAAATGTTTTTGAAATAAAATCGGCGGCAGGGTCAAATGCTGCAGGATTGTCGACTTCAAATTTATAAGCCGGCTTTTTAATATCTATTTCATCACTTCTGAAATAATCAAGTGCCCGATGCACAAGCAGGTCGTAAAGAGTGGGGCGAAGATGACGGGTATTTCCCTTTACAATGATCGCATCAAAAGGCGCCAGATTGGTTTCCTGCAGCAGCTTTTCATTTTGTATCGATTGCAAAAAAAGCTCAGTGATCTTTTTATGAAAATCCTCTGCATCCCAGGAGGTAATATCATATTTCTGGTAATTAAAAGTTCTGGTCCTGTTGTACAATTCATGACGGTGCTGAAGAAAATAATTCCAGTACAGATCAGCTAATATGCTTTTCAATATTGAAGTAACTGGCTGCTTACTTGTAATTATTTCAGCTTCGAGTTCTCTTATTGAAAGAAGCTCGTTGTTTTCCCTGTTTTCGGACTGAAGCCCCGCCATGTAGATCAACGCTTTGATAACCTGCGCATCCTGGTTTTCTTTTTTGGCCAGCTCATAGATCTTTTTTACTTCGGTAAAAGCTGATTTGGGAAGGTTCTTTTTTGCATGGGCCTGCACATTCTTCCATTCCTTTTCATACTTCTTTATGGGAGTCTGTGAAATCCCATCAACAAAAAAGACGAGAGCAAATATCGCCAGCGACAAGACCGTTTTCAAAGGTTGCATAAACATGCCGTTAAATTTTATTACAAGATAGTACTATCAACGCTTATGAGATGCGATAAACAGTGAAATTTCACAAGTGGAAACCTGCAGCGAGGAAATTTCAAATTTCAAATTTCAAATTCCAAAGAGGTATAATCCTTCAATAAGTCTAATATCCGAAACCTTAAATCTAAAACGCTGTTCAGCCTTTAACGTTTTATTACCGAGCAATGGCATGTCGTTGGAATAATTGTATGCAGAACAAGATTGTTCACGTTAAAACAAAATTATATGAAGACAATTTTTACCCTTTTACTAAGCACACTATTCTCACTCTCTTTAATGGCCTATGACGGTACCCGCCTTACCGTCACCAGCATCAGCAAACAAAAAATCTTCGTTGAAGTAGACGGACGCCGATACAGCATGAAGGAAAACACTGTTTCGGTCCGCGATATCAGACCCGGTACCCATACTGTAAGGGTATTGCGTGAAGTAAAAAGAAAGAGCGGATGGAATTCAGGCTTCGGAAACAAAAGAGAAGAGGTCATTTACAGCATCAAGGCAACCATGAGAGATGGTTATCATTTTGACATTCTCGTCAATCGTTTTGGTAAAGTAATGATCGATGAACGCAGAATCGATCGAAATGCCGATTGGTATGAGGATGACGGCGATTATGATGATGATGATGGATATTATGGGAACGACCGGGACAAGGATTGGGATTATGACCGCGACAATCGCGACTATGATAACGATGGTCGCAATGGTCGCAATGACAGGAGCGTCGATCGCGACCTGCGTTACGATGAAATGACTGATGCCGCTTTTAACCAGGCAAAAGAAAGCCTCAGGAGAGAATGGTTTGAGAACACAAGACTCAGCACTGCGAAGCAGGTGATTGACAGGAATTATTTTACCAGCAGGCAGGTTAAAGAACTGGTCTTGCTCTTCACTTTCGAGAACAACAGGCTTGACATTGCTAAGTATGCGTACAGCAAAACAGTGGATAAAGGAAATTATTTTATAATGAATGATGCCTTTAGCATGAGCAAAAACAAAGAGGAGCTGAATAATTTTATCCGTACGCAACGATAAGCAAAATTTTAACAGGCCCGGTGTAAACCTCCTGGCCTGTTATCACTTCTTAGATATTGAATAACTAAACCAAATTATTTATGAAAACGATCTTTACCCTTATCACGTTCAGTTTTGTATCATTATTTGCACTGGCCCGTGAGAAGAACCCGGAAGTAAAAGTGACATCGACAGGAGAATATCTGATTATCGTTGATGGCAAACAATATAAGAATGAAAAGAAGATATTGTTGAAAGACATGAAGCAGGGAATACATTACATAGATGTATTTAAAAAGAAGAAAGGATTATTTGGAAGTAAATACAAACTGGTTTCATCAAAACAGTTTGAGATAGGAAAAAAAGATCTTGATATCGATGTGAACACTTCAGGATATATCACTATCGGTAGGCAGGGCAAAGGCTGGGATGGAGATCATTGGCTCAGGAAGGATAAGGGGTGAATAGGTCGCTGGATGCTAGATACTAGATACTGGATACTGGATACCAGCAGCCAGCCTCCGGAGACCAGTAACCATTGCTAAAGAATGTTCCCGGGAATAGTATTGAATTGGTTAGAGCGTATCCCGGTAAACTCTGGCCGTTAACCTTAAATTTTGAACAAATGAAAACAGTTTTAGCATTTGCAGCAGGTTTACTGCTCACTTTGTCCACCCTGGCTGCCGACCGTAACCCTACGGTTACTATCAAATCAAAACGCGGTTACATGATCGTTGTTGATGGCAGGACATTTCATAACGATAACACCATTCGTCTCGACATGCGCAGGGGAATGCACACAATTAAAGTTTATGAAAGGAGCCGTGGATTATTTGGCAGAACGCGTCTTGTTTCCTCAAAGAATTTCTTTGTAAGAAACAATGATCTTCGGATCACAGTTGGTTTCAATGGTTTTGTTGATATCGATGAAAGAGGATTTGACAGAAGGGATCGGAATCGTAATGACAGGGACTGGGGTCGTAACGACCGTGATTATAACAGGGATCGCAGGTTCTGATTGACAACGAACAATTAGCTATATGCAAAGGCCTCTTCATCTGGAGAGGCTCTTTTATTTAACGTAGGGTTGATGGCCAATTGTCTATTGTCAATTGACCCTTCACCATTGCCCCTTCACGAAATCACTTCCTTCATCTTCTTACCAATATCGGCAGGACTCTGTACCACGTGGATGCCACATTCCGTCATGATCCTCATTTTAGCTGCTGCCGTATCATCGGCACCACCGACAATCGCACCGGCATGACCCATACGACGACCGGGAGGAGCCGTTTGACCTGCAATGAAACCAACAACCGGTTTTTTGTTTCCATTCTCTTTTATCCATCGCGCCGCTTCGGCTTCCATCCCACCTCCAATTTCGCCGATCATAACTATTGCGTCAGTATTTGCATCATTCATAAAAAGTTCAACCGCTTCTTTTGTTGTAGTTCCAATGATTGGATCACCACCAATGCCAACGGCAGTTGAAATGCCAAGACCCGCTTTGGCAACCTGGTCGGCTGCTTCATACGTAAGTGTTCCTGATTTTGAAACAATACCGATCTTTCCTTTCTTAAATACAAAACCGGGCATAATACCAACTTTACATTCATCAGCCGTGACCACTCCCGGGCAATTTGGTCCGACCAGTCTTGTTGTTGTAGCAGTTAAATAGTTTTTCACTTTTACCATGTCCTGTACTGGAATTCCTTCCGTAATGCAAACAACAAGATGAACACCAGCTTCTGCGGCTTCCATAATTGCATCTGATGCAAAAGCCGGTGGGACAAATATTATACTTACATCGGCATCGGTGTTTTTCACACATTCAGCAACAGTATTGAAGACAGGCTTCTCCAGGTGTTTTTGTCCACCTTTGCCGGGTGTAACGCCACCAACGACATTAGTTCCGTATTCGATCATCTGCGTAGCATGAAATGTTCCTTCACTGCCGGTAAAACCCTGGACTAAAACCTTTGAATTTTTATTGACAAGAATGCTCATAAAGCTCTTTTGTATCCCGTTAATTATCGGGACGGCAAAAATAGGGGATTTAATTTTTCGGTAACTGGCAACGGTAATTCTTATCATTGTTCTTATTCGACAGAATACGGCAACACGAAGACACGGATACGACGGATTTAACGTAAAGAATCAGCGCACATCATTTCAGCCCGTATTGCCCGCGATCTTATTTATACTTTAAAAAAAGTATGTCATGCCATGTAGAAACGGGATAATAAGCTTCACTTCGGGAATGTGTTTGAACCCCTCTGCCAACAGAATCCATACTGCCATAGGTCTGAAAAACAGGGAGCGGATTTATAGCAGTTTTCTGGATGATTAAAATGGCGTCAGCACCATGTTGCCAGCCTTTTTTTATCGCTTTTCGTTGTACCTGGTTCCAATTAATTCCAAGGGATGGAACACCCACCCTGATATAACCTCTACCAATAATGGAATACGGTTTCTGGACTTCTGATTCTGCAACAAAAACTTCGGGATCATCACCTGGTCGATAACTTTTCCCGACATACTGGATGGAAGTTGAGCAACCGTAAATGAAAACTAAAAGCAAAGCCAGGTAGATTTTTTTCATAAACGTAGATTTAGATGGTAGGCAATACAATGTTGCCGCAGGAATTGCGCCATTTGATTGTTTACGAAAGCAATCATTTGTTAAAGATTAAATGAACAGCGAGGCTAGTGGTTATTCATATCCCCATGTTAACGATCCCCAATAGCTCTGCCAATCACAAATGGGGTTGTCGGTCACTCGTTCCATTTTTACGGTGCTTACCATCCAACTTCCTTTGGTTGTTACTTTAAAAGCAATCTCGCCATTGGTATCAGTAATCATTTCTTTTTTTACCATTTTCTTGTTGGACCTGTGCCAAACCTTTACAAGCGTAGTGGCAAGTGGTGAACTTTTATAAAAAACTTTTACCCTTACCAATTCTTTATCTTTTGATGAATAAGGATTACTTAACGGAATGATATCTATTGGCAGGAATGTTGGTATCTTAAATGTTTGATCTTTCCGATCGCCAACCTGTATCAATGTTTTTGCGCAACGTTGATAAAACTCTCGACCGTTGCATCCGTTCTCATTGTTCTTATTCCTGTATTCCAGTGCATTTGTTAGTCCATCTTCTTTCAGGTAAGCTTCAAATTTTGCAGGCTCCATTTCGATAAAGGAATTTGTGCCGTGG
>JAICPX010000646.1 GCA_025929635.1 Chitinophagaceae bacterium | reverse complement strand
TTGCTTTCATAATCACTAATTGCTTTTAAAGATACGAAAGCGGGTTAGATGATTAATTACGCCGTTGTGTTCCTATAAGTTCGATCACAATTTTAGTTGCATAAGCACCAACAACCCAGGCAAAGCGTTTTCAGGACAATTGGTGCATCTTCATCCGGCAATAGTTGAATATCACCGAATACCCGCATTATTCTACCGCTACGAATCTTGAGTGGAAAATGCTTCTTGCAATGAAAAAATATGGCCCATATTCGGGACTAACGATAATTTGGTTGTTGGTGATTAAAGTCGTTAAATTGATGTTACTTTAGATTTGAACACCAACAACGGCGTAAAATTGTTTGATGGGGCTGTGACTACTACGAAAGAGGTATTTTTCCGGCGTTTTAAATATCCTACATTGCTTATAGCATTTGCAAATAGAATATTCTTCACTTAATTCCTTTTTTATGAAACTCAAAGTTTCAATTGATCTTTTCAGCGGAAGACCAAATCCATTTGTTGTTTTAGATGATGCAGCATCAAAATCTCTATTGAAGAGAATAAATTTTGGGCGATTAAAAAAACAAACGGAAAAGACGATGCCGTTTCCATCGATGCTTGGATACAGAGGTATCATTATTGAACAAGTTGGAAAAAGAATCTCTGGGTCTGTTTTTCGCAGGGCACAGTTTACGCCTGACTACGCATATATTGATAATAAGGTTGCAGATTCTGATACATTGCCAGGACTTGAATCATTTGCTTTTGACCGGATAAAAACTTTTAAAGACGAAAGAGGATTTAAACCATTCGATGTGGGTTTGAAAAAAAAGATAAATGATTTCTGGGACAGGAGCCCGAGATGGAGAGATAAACACCTGAGAATTTATCCTGACCTGCTTATTGATTTTTATTATAAAATAAGATTCAAATCATGTTACTGCGCACCTGTTGCTGATCTTGCCGCCTGGAATACTGACCCTTATATTCAGTCGCAGAATAACTGTTATAATTATGGTACCAACTACAGAACTGATACGTATGCGCAACCTGGTTATGCAAGTGCATTCGAATACAATGATCTTTCCGCCTGTTCAGTTCCTTCGGGTAATATCAGTGCAAGAATGGGAGCGGTGGCAGATGGTTTGATCGCTGTAAAAAATAATAATACTTGTCCGACGGTTGGTCATCTTGTTGCTTTGGTGGTTGAACCCGATTCCGATTATCACTGGTACCGTAAAGGAAGAAATGGAAAATGGTCGCATAAGATGGGAGGCTCGCCTGCTACATTATTAGATGATTCAGGAGATCCGATCAGTGATCCGAGAACGGCGGACAGAAGCGGCTATACTGATTTTTGTACTTTCATGCAGGTCATTCATGGTCATTTTAAAATTGACGGCCCTTATTAATGAAACAACGCTGTATTGTTATTGCATTGATCTATTCGGGAAGACCTGATCCCAATTGGGAACTGAGTGATGAGCAGTATGAATATTTCTTGAGTTATTGGAATGATGCAAAGGTTTCCGGAAACGAAGTGAAGCAATCAACAGTTTCCGGGTACAGAGGAACCCGATTAGTAACTCCGGAAAAAAGTTATTTGATCTATGATCAGACCATCACCTGTTTTGAAAAAACTGAAAGAGTTTCCAAAAAGGATGAGCAAAGAAAAATGGAGATCTATCTTTTGAATTCAGCTCCGGCAGAAATTGCTGTAATGCTGGCAAAGGCGAATGTTCCTAAATAGGGAACAGAATATTTTACTCAAAATTATTTGCCGCTTGGTGTTCACATTGCCTCCCCTTCAATTGAAAATGATCGTTTTTTAAAATTTTATAGTTATTCCGCCGAGTGGTTATGATGGCGATCAATTGAATATTCTTTTGGAACTTTCACCTGCCTGCGATTTTCAATGATGGCAGTAACATCATCTCTTATTTTCGTTAA
>JAICPX010000689.1 GCA_025929635.1 Chitinophagaceae bacterium | reverse complement strand
GCCAATACACTTCGTAGCCAAATATAACTGCTAATATTGTGCTAATTACGAGTGCCAAATAATTTCGGTAATTTTTTTTTGCCTTTATCAGGAAAATAGTCTTTATAAAAGTGGTAATGGTTAAAAAGAATGAAATTCCCTGCAAAATATAAAACGAAAAAGCCAACACTGTAAGGATCACAATGCTGTACTTATCTTCTTTCATTGACAACGGGTAAAAAACAGTCAATGATAAAGTGAGACAAATTATAGACAGTAGAGAAAGATAAAAGTTTTGCTTTGAATGCTTTTCTAGGCTACCTGATTGAGTTTGTTTTTCAAACATAATGGTAGAATAAATGCCCGGCCTTCGTTCTTCGATCATGGTCCTTCTGCAGGTGGCGGTTTTTCATAAGGCAACGGGTTTTCAAACGGGTCTTCATCCGGAATTTTGTCAGGATCTTCATCGGGAACATCTAATGGTTCTTCCGGATCCACAGGTGTTGTTCCTGGTTTGGGTTCCGGCTCCGGTACTTCAGGTGTTTTATTTGGTTTTTTTTTCTTTGGCATAGTAAGTTTTCTTTTTGACATTAGACTCCGAAAGGATAAGTTTCGGGTATTTGATGTCCGTCGGGTTTTATATGCAAAGGATATAGTGCTTTTGTTTCATCGATGTGTATGAATGCATCATAACGCAACGGTAAGATAGTCGGTACATAGTTTCCATATTGCTCATAGTCGGGATGATATACTACACCTACTGCACGATGACCTATATGATTTTCCATAAACACGTCATTGTTCATGATATCGTCTGTAATAAGAAGCCTGTTTTCTTTACCAGCCATGTGAAACAAATGTTCAAGACTATGTTCTTTTGCTCCTGGTAATTCCATTTTTCTCATTTCGGCGCCCCAACTCTTACCAGCCATCACTGTGCCTTTATAGGAGCCAAAGCCAACCAATACGACTCCCTTGCTTTGATGTTCCATTCTTACCAATTCCCCGATATTATACATCCCTTCGTCGATCATATCTGTAGCCCTGGAATCACCGATATGAGTATTATGTTCCCATACAATTGCTTTTGCATCCTTGCCATGAAATTTTAATAAGCGACCAAGAGTATCAGCCATATGTTTGTCACGGACATTCCAGCTATGTGGTCCACCCTGTATCATCGCCCTGTAATATTTTTCAGCATTCACAGTAACCAGCGCATTTTGTTCTGCATTAAAAACATTTTCATGGTCGGAATCATAAGTTGGCATTTTTTTTCTTACTTCCTTTAGCATATCCACCACTTCGGCCTGGCATAACTCAGGCACAAACATAGCAGCCCTTGCGTAGGACTGACCTTCTTCCTTTCTGTATGGTTCAAAGCACCGGTAGGCTGCTTCTGCAACTTTAAGGGCTGCGATATCTGTCTTCTGTAAATACTGCATGATACTTTCCATACTTTCCCAAAGGCTATATACATCCAACCCATAAAAACCTGCTTTCTTATTAACTGGTAAACCGGTATTGTGTTTTTGAAGCCAATCAGCGAAGGCAACAATTTCCCAATTGGCCCACATCCAGGT
>JAICPX010000659.1 GCA_025929635.1 Chitinophagaceae bacterium | reverse complement strand
GGATAAATGTTTTTGTTTTTTTGCAAAAGATATTCTAATTTTTCTTCTTCCTTTCCCTTTTAAACTCTCAAAGGCTTCTCTGGTTATTTAGCTTCAATATGGTAAATTAATAAAGCTCTATAAATAATTTTATTCGGCTTGTGATTATGTGTCCAAACAGAGATTTGAATTCAGTTTGGCTCTATTTGATCTGGCTAATCACTCAAGTTGAAAATGTTGACTTGATAGTGCTATAAATTTTTATTGGCATGCCTAGATTTCCTTTAATACTGGCCGGTCCAATACTACGGAGAGTAACGCCCCGACAAGTCTCGGCCTGGATTGCCTTGTCTAAAGAAGCCGAAGTAAAACTCACCATCTGGGACCGGGAAGTAAACACCGGTGTTGGGTTTGACGTATTCAATGAAGGATCAATTCCGCTTTTACATTCGGCCACAAAAAAAACGGTCAGGATTGCGGAAAATCTGCACACTACTGTTGTTACCATCAATCTTGAGCCGCCGCCAGGCGACCCTCCCACTCAGGCTGCACTCGTTCCTGGCAAATTACATTCTTATAATTTGTCTTTCATCACGGGTGAACCACCATCGGATCTGAAGTCAAACAAATTGCTGGTAGATTCAGAAAACACCGACGATTATTTTGGTATTGAAACCGATGCGGAGGGCAAGTTCTTCCTGGAAAATGATATCAGGTTCAATCTAAAAACAGAAGACGGCAAACTGTTCTTTACACAGATCGTAAGGAACGAAGAAGATATTGAAGTTGAGAAAAAGATCTTTTTCAAGCCACGTGTGAATCTTGCATTGGGATACAAGCCAGGCTTTCTTCCCAGCTTTGTCATTCCTCCCATTGGACTGGATAATTTGAATATCGTGCACGGCTCATGTAGGAACCCCGCGGGCTATGGCAAAGACAGTCTTGCCGCACTGGATTTTCGTATCAAAGCCGGGCTCGACGATATTGCCAAACGGCCACACCAGCTGTATTTCACAGGCGATCAGATCTATGCTGATATCATACCGGTTCGTATGATGGGAAACTTCACAAGATTGGGAAATCAATTAATTGGATTCAATGAAAGGATTACGGTAAAATCAGGCACCGGCAGTGAACCAGCGGTCAGATTTGAAGTAACCGAACAAGTCTTTCCCGTTCAGCGAAGAAAAAAACTCATTCATAAGACTGCCAGCCTTACACCCAAGGCCGACATCGAAGGATTTACCATAAATCATCTTTTATCGTTTGCAGAATATGCAGCAACTTATCTTTTATATTGGAACAATGCTGCCTGGCATGTTCAATTGTTCATGGATGACGACGAGCTGGAAAAGCGGGAAGATTATTTAAATGCATGGGATATTGTTTCTCCCGCCAATGATATTATTGATACGGCAGACGCCGCCGGTCTTGAGGATAAAAAAGAAAAAAGCAGGGAGCAATATGCCGATGAATTCCCACACTTCATAGAGTTCAGAAACAAGCTTCCTTATGTAATGCGGGCACTTGCCAATATTCCTGTATACATGATTTTCGACGACCACGACGTTACCGATGACTGGTATATCAACCGGGCGTGGAGAAATGCGGTATTAACTTCTGCCATGGGTTCAAGCATTATCCGCAATGCCCTGATGGCTTATACATTGTTCCAGGATTGGGGAAATGATCCTTTGCAGTACGAAACAGAAAATAGCCATAAAAAAAACCTGCTTACCAAACTGCAACTGGTTTTTGTGGATCAAACAAGCACAGGCACCAGTGAAAATGCATTAAGCGAAATAAGCACACTCTTTGGTCTTGACCTGG
>JAICPX010000606.1 GCA_025929635.1 Chitinophagaceae bacterium | reverse complement strand
GTCATCATCGATCAGTTTTTTTACGAAATCATAATTAAAAAGGCCTCTTTTTTCAACATTTTCTTTTGACAATAGATCATTGACCATGTCTTTGAGATCATTGCTGATCCATGAGCGAAGCGGGGCGCCAAATGATGCTTTAGGACGATAAATGATCTCCCTTGGTAAATATTTTTCTGCGGTCTTTTTCAAGATATATTTTGATTGTCTTTTCCTGAATTTTAATGAGCCTTCGATCTGCATTGCCAGGGTAACAACTTCTTTGTCTATAAATGGTACCCGTACCTCAACTGATGTAGCCATTGAGGCCCTGTCAGTATACGTAAGATTTAAACCGACCATGAACATTTGAATATCGGTATAGCACATTTGGTTTATTGGGTCGTTATTATAGCTTTTTTTAAAAATGGTAGAATGCTGATGCCTGAGCCACCCATAACCTTCACTGATATCTGCTTTGAACAGTTGTCTCAATTCCTGTTCATTGTAATAAGAATAACTTTTCATATATGCTTCTTCTGTTGGGAGATTGGCAAATGACAAGAATCTTTTTGCCCACCTTGCCAACTTCTTTCCGCTTCGATTTGTTCGAACAGGTAGCTTGTTCGCAAAAAATCGTATTGGTGTTTTTAACAGTGAAGGCAGTTGCCTGTATTTTCTTGCTATCAACGTTGCTTTTTGTCTTCGATAGCCAAAGAATATCTCATCGGCACCCATACCGGAAAGCAATACTTTCACTCCGCGTTCTCTTGCCGCTTTGCAAATGAGAAAGGTATTGATCGCAGCAGGGTCGCCGATCGGTTCGTCGAGGGTATAGACGATTTCGGGCAACAATTTTATTATCGCGGGAGTAATTTTGATTTCATGGTGATTAAATTTGAACTGGTCAGCAAGTTGCCTGGCGTATTTCTCATCTTCCGGCATTTGCTCAACTTTTTTATCATCTACGGATATAGCGATGGTATAGGTCGATAATCCGGGATTTAACTTACTAGCCATTACCGATATCAAAGAAGAGTCAAGACCACCGCTCAAAAAACTGCTAACGGGCACATCCGAAACCATGTGGCGCTGAATTGTTCGTTCAATGCAATTGCTTAAAGCCGAAAGTGCCTGTTCTTCAGTTGTTATATCAACGTTGGTGTCCAGCTCCCAGTAACGTGAGATACTGGGGGTTGGTGACAGAGCCAGCGTATCAACTGTCATATAATGAGCAGGCGGTAGCTTATGACAATTGCGAAACATCGTCACATTCCCCGGAACCCACAAATAGTTTATTGCACCAGTCAATGCATGCATGTTTATGGTTTTGTCAAAACCGGGCAAATTGACAAGCGATTTTAATTCTGAAGCAAAAGCAATACGATTCCCTATTTGTGTATAGAATAAAGGCTTTATGCCAAAATGGTCTCTTGCAATAAATAATTTCCCAGTTTTAATTTCATAAATAGCAAAAGCAAACATCCCGTTCAGATCATCAAGGCATTTTTCTTTTTTTAGCCTGTACAATTCCAATAATACTTCTGTATCGGAAGCAGTAATGAACTCAGTATCCGGGTTGGTATTTTTAATTGAATCTTTGATCTCTTTGTAGTTATAGATCTCCCCATTGAAAATGATAACCAGCCCGTTTTTCACAAATGGCTGATCCGATCTTGGATCAAGATCAATTATTGAAAGCCGTTGATGTGATAGTGCAAGATTTTCATGCTGCCAGGTTTTCTGCGCATCTGGGCCTCTATGTCCTTGTACTTGCCCGGCATTTCGTGCCAGCCATTCATTTTTTTCAAAATTGATAAATCCTGCTATTCCACACATATTATACTTTTCATTTTAATCTCGACGGGTAAGTTCTGACCTTGTATTTATATTCAATTTCATGCAGCCAAACAAAAAACAGAAAAAAGACCTGTCCTCGCTGAACCATCAGTGTTGTATCCGTAAAACAAAATACAAGAAAGCAATAAACAAGTCCCATGTATACCGCATGCTGCATTTGTAAGGCACTTCTAAACAGGCGGATAATATAAAGGACGAAGCATATTAATGGAATAATCCCGGCAGAGAGCCAGAAATCAAGAAATTGATTGTGTGAATTAAATGCATGTTCAGGTAAAGAATCCGCAGGTAATTCTTCGGACTCCATTACCACCTCATTTTTTTTATCACCAACCCCAATTCCGAATAGAGGATGTGCTTTTATATTTCGTATTGCTATGGAGCCGTATTTAACTCTGGCTGAAATATTATTTTCTCCGACGATTTTCCGACCTCCCTCATTTATACCTCCGTTATAGATAAAGAAAAATAACAAACCAATTAAAAAAAATACGGACAATATATAAGTATGCTTTTTCCTGAATATAAATTTTATAAGTATAGAAATGGCGCCGG